>JAKFWE010000026.1 GCA_021732895.1 Allobosea sp.
CTGGCACTCCCCGAGAGCAAACCAGAGCTGCTGACCGCCGCGCGCGACGGGAAGCCAGACGATCTCTCGCTGATCTGGGGTGTCGGTCCAAAGCTTGCGGCGATGCTCAACGGGATGGGCGTCTGGCATTTCGACCAGATCGCAAGCTGGAAGGCCGAGGAACTCGCCTGGGTCGATGCGCGGCTGACCGGCTTCAAGGGCCGCGCCTCGCGGGACGACTGGATTTCGCAGGCATCGAGGCTTTCGACGGGCTGGCGGCCGGATTCGGCCCTCGGCGACAAGCCGGTGAAGTGAGGCGACGACGATGCTCGCAGACCGCGACCGGATTTTCACCAATCTCTACGGCCGGCACGACCTCTCGCTGAAGGGCGCGATGCAGCGCGGCGCGTGGGACGGCACGAAGTTTCTGCTGGAGCAGGGCAGGGACTGGATCATCGACGAGATGAAGAAATCGGGCCTGCGCGGGCGCGGCGGGGCGGGCTTCCCCACGGGCCTGAAATGGTCCTTCATGCCCAAGCAGAGCGACGGCCGGCCGCATTACCTCGTCGTCAACGCCGACGAGTCGGAGCCGGGCACCTGCAAGGATCGCGAGATCATGCGCAACGACCCGCATACGCTGGTCGAGGGCTGCCTGATCGCCTCCTTCGCGATGGGCGCGAACGCCGCCTACATCTACATCCGTGGCGAATACGTCCGCGAGCGCGAGGCGTTGCAGCGCGCCGTCGACGAGGCCTATGAGGCCAACCTCATCGGCCAGAACAACAAGCACGGCTATCCCTTCGAGCTCTACGTCCATCACGGGGCCGGGGCCTATATCTGCGGCGAGGAGACGGCGCTGCTCGAAAGCCTCGAAGGCAAGAAGGGCATGCCGCGCCTGAAGCCGCCTTTCCCGGCGAATGTCGGCCTCTACGGCTGTCCGACCACCGTCAACAACGTGGAATCCATTGCGGTCGCGCCGACGATCCTGCGGCGGGGCGCGTCATGGTTCTCCTCGCTCGGCAACCCCAACAATGTCGGCACCAAGCTGTTCTGCGTCTCGGGGCATGTGAACAAGCCCTGCAATGTCGAGGAGGTGATGGGCATCTCCTTCCGCGAGCTGATCGACCGCCATTGCGGCGGCGTGCGCGGCGGCTGGGACAATCTGCTGGCGGTGATCCCGGGCGGCTCCTCGGTCAGAATGGTGCCGGCCGAGCAGATCATCGACACGCCGATGGATTTCGACTCGCTCTCGAAGCTGAAATCGGGTCTCGGCACGGCGGCCGTCATCGTCATGGACAAGTCGACCGACATCGTCCGCGCCATCGCCCGCATCAGCTATTTCTACAAGCATGAGAGCTGCGGCCAGTGCACGCCCTGCCGCGAGGGCACCGGCTGGATGTGGCGCGTGATGACGCGCATGGCCGAGGGCCGGGCGCAGAAGCGCGAGATCGACATGCTGCTCGACGTGACGAAGCAGATCGAGGGCCACACCATCTGCGCGCTCGGCGACGCCGCCGCCTGGCCGATCCAGGGCCTGATCGCGCATTTCCGTCACGAGATCGAGAAGCGCATCGACGACTATTCCGCCAATCCGCACAGCGAGCCGGTGCGGCTGATGGCGGCGGAGTGAGGATGATGGCCAAGCCCGAAGACGCGACCATCCGAATCCTGAGAGACATCCAGGCGAGCATCGCCGGCCAGGGCAAGGACCTGTCCGCGATCAAGGACGAGTTGCGTCGCGTCGGCGTTCGCGTGGATGAACTGTTCGAAAGCTCGACCATGGCCCTCGGCCTCGCCGGGCACTCCAATGTGCGGCACGAGACGGTGCAGAAACAGCTCGAAGAATTGAGCAAGCGCGTCGAGCGCCTTGAGAAGCAATCATGACCAAACTCCTCATCGACGGCATCGAGGTCGACGTCCCGGCCGATTTTACGGTCCTGCAGGCCTGCGAGGCTGCCGGAGCCGAGGTTCCGCGCTTCTGCTTCCACGAGCGGCTTTCGATCGCCGGCAACTGCCGGATGTGCCTCGTCGAGGTGAAGGGCGGGCCGCCCAAGCCGCAGGCGTCCTGCGCCATCGGCGTGCGCGATCTGCGGCCCGGCCCCAATGGCGAGCCGCCGGTGGTCTCGACCAGGTCGCCTATGGTCAGGAAGGCGCGCGAGGGGGTGATGGAGTTCCTCCTGATCAACCACCCGCTCGACTGCCCGATCTGCGACCAGGGCGGCGAATGCGACCTGCAGGACCAGGCGATGGCCTATGGCGTGGACACCTCCCGCTACGCCGAGAACAAGCGCGCGGTCGAGGACAAGTATATCGGCCCGCTGGTGAAGACCTCGATGACGCGCTGCATCCAGTGCACGCGCTGCGTCCGCTTCACCACGGAGGTCGCCGGCGGGCAGGACCTCGGCGCGATCGGCCGCGGCGAGGACATGGAGATCACGACCTATCTCGAGCAGGCGATGACCTCGGAGCTGCAAGGCAACGTCGTCGATCTCTGCCCGGTCGGCGCGCTGACCTCTAAACCCTACCAGAACAAGGCGCGGCCCTGGGAGCTGACCAAGACCGAGTCGATCGACGTCATGGATGCGGTCGGTTCGGCGATTCGGGTCGATTCGCGCGGCCGCGAGGTGATGCGCATCCTGCCGCGCATCAACGAGGCGGTGAACGAGGAGTGGATCTCCGACAAGACCCGCCACATCGTCGATGGCCTGCGCACGCAGCGGCTCGACCGGCCCTATATCCGCGTCGACGGCGCGCTGAAGCCGGCGAGCTTTGCCGAGGCGTTCGCGCTGATCGCCGGCAAGGTGAAGGCGAGCCGTCCTGCCCGGATCGGCGCGATCGCCGGCGATCTCGCCGGCGTCGAGGAGATGTTCGCGCTGAAAGCGCTGATGGCTTCGCTCGGCAGCGGCAATCTCGACTGCCGGCAGGACGGGGCGAAGCTGCATCCGAAGTTCGGCCGCGCCAGCTACGTGCTGAACGCCGGCATCGCCGGCATCGACGAGGCGGACTCGCTCCTCATCATCGGCGCGAACCCGCGCAAGGAAGCGCCGATCCTGAATGCGCGCATCCGCAAGCGCTGGCTGCGCGGCGACTTCAAGATCAGCGTCATCGGCGAGCAGGCCGATCTGACCTATGCCTATGACTATCTCGGGGCCGGCCCGGATTCGCTCTCCGAGTTGATCAGGACCGCGACCGCCGGAAAAGCGAGGCCGATGGTGCTGATCGGGCAGGGCGCGCTGGCGCGGCCCGATGGCGAGGCGGTCCTCTCGATGGCGGCCAAAGCGGCTCAGCTTCCGGGCGCCGGCGAAGGCTGGAACGGTTTTGGCGTGCTGCATACGGCCGCCGCCCGCGTCGGCGGGCTCGATCTGGGCTTCGTTCCCGGCTAGACCGGGCTCGACGTCGCCGGCATGCTCGCTCCTGGCGCGCTCGACGTGCTGTTCCTGCTCGGGGCCGACGAGATCGAAGTCCCGGCCGGGGCCTTCGTGGTCTATCAGGGCACGCATGGCGACAAAGGCGCGCATCGCGCCGACGTGATCCTGCCGGGCGCGGCCTACACCGAGAAGTCGGCGACCTTCGTCAACACCGAGGGGCGGGTGCAGATGACCGAACGCTCCGCTTTCCCGCCGGGGGACGCCCGCGAGGACTGGGCGATCCTGCGGGCGCTTTCTGCAGCGCTGGGCAGGACGCTTCCCTTCGATTCGCTCGCCGGTCTGCGCAAGGCGCTCTATGCGGAGCATCCGCACTTCGCTGCGCTCGACAGGGCGCCCGTGAACGATGCGGCGGGGCTGGCTTCGCTGGCCGACCTTGGCGGCAAGGCGGACAAGGCCGGCTTCGTCTCCCCCGTCGGCGATTTCTACCAGACCAACCCGATCGCGCGCGCCTCGGCCGTGATGGCCGAATGCTCGGCGCTGGCCTCGGGCCGGCTGCGGCAGGCGGCGGAGTGAGCGCCATGAACTGGGATATCGTCCTCGATCTCGCGATCATGATCGGCAAGAGCCTGCTGCTGATCTCCTGCCTGCTCGTCTTCATCGCCTACATCCTGCTCGCCGACCGCAAGATCTGGGCGGCGGTCCAGCTCCGGCGCGGCCCCAACGTGGTCGGTCCGTTCGGCCTGTTCCAGAGCTTCGCCGACCTGCTGAAATTCGTCTTCAAGGAGCCGATCATCCCATCGGGCGCCAACAAGGGCGTCTTCCTGCTCGCGCCGCTGGTGACCTGCCTGCTGGCGCTTTCGGCCTGGGCGGTGATCCCGGTGGCGGAAGGCTGGGCGCTCGCCGACATCAATGTCGGCATCCTGTATGTTCTGGCGATCTCGTCGCTCGGCATCTACGGCATCATCATGGCCGGCTGGGCCTCCAACTCGAAATATCCGTTCATGGGCGCGCTGCGCTCGGCGGCGCAGATGGTCTCCTACGAGGTCTCGATCGGCTTCGTCATCATCACCGTGCTGCTCTGCGTCGGCTCGCTGAACCTTTCGGCGATCGTCGAGGCGCAGAACGGCCGTTTCGGCCTGTTCGGCTGGTACTGGCTGCCGCTGTTCCCGATGTTCGTGATCTTCTTCATCTCGGCGCTGGCCGAGACCAACCGGCCGCCCTTCGACCTGCCGGAAGCGGAATCGGAGCTCGTCGCCGGCTACATGGTCGAGTACTCCTCGACGCCGTATCTGCTGTTCATGCTCGGCGAATACGTGGCGATCATGACCATGTGCGCCATGATGACGATCCTGTTCCTCGGCGGCTGGCTGCCGCCGTTCCCGATCGCGCCGTTCACCTGGGTGCCTGGCGTGGTCTGGTTCGCGCTCAAGGTCTGCGCCGTCTTCTTCATGTTCGCGATGGTGAAGGCCTTCGTGCCGCGCTACCGCTACGACCAGTTGATGCGGCTCGGCTGGAAGGTCTTCCTGCCGCTCTCGCTCGCGGCGGTCGTCATCGTCGCCTTCGTGCTTCAGCTCACGGGTTGGGGGCCGGTGCGCTGATGGAGAACTGGGCCGGCCTTGTCGGAGCGGTTCTCGGCTTCGGCATCGGCTGGTTCGAATACCGGGTGGTCTCCTCGGTCGTCATTGGCGCGCTGCGTCGCACGAACCGGTCCGGGACTGCCGCCGAGAACGAAGACTACGAGCGGCGGATTCGTCTGCTCCAGGCGTGTCTTCTGGTGTTGATGGTCGGCGGCACGCCGATCCTGGGTTACCTGATCGGCCAGGCGGTGCTCGGTTGAGGCGGGGTGAGGAAGGACGATGAGGCGATGATGATCGCGCAAGCCGCCAAGGGCCTGCTCCTGAAGGAGTTCGTCTCGGCGTTCGCACTGTCGATGCGCTATTTGTTCAAGCCCAAGGCGACGCTGAACTATCCCTTCGAGAAAGGGCAGCTCAGTCCGCGCTTCCGGGGCGAGCACGCGCTGAGGCGCTACCCGAATGGCGAGGAGCGCTGCATCGCCTGCAAGCTCTGCGAGGCGATCTGCCCGGCGCAGGCGATCACGATCGAGGCGGGACCGCGCCGCAACGACGGCACCCGCCGCACGACGCGCTACGACATCGACATGGTGAAGTGCATCTATTGCGGCTTCTGCCAGGAAGCCTGCCCGGTCGATGCGATCGTCGAGGGGCCGAACTTCGAGTTCGCCACCGAGACGCGCGAGGAACTCTATTACGACAAGGCCAGATTGCTCGCCAATGGCGACCGCTGGGAGCGCGAGATCGCCCGCAACATCGCGATGGATGCGCCGTATCGTTGAGGGGCGAATGGCGAATGGCGAGTGAAGTTGACCCATTCGCCACTCGCCACTCGCCATTCGCGTGACTATAGACGCTTCGAATCCGCGCCCGGCTCCGGCGCTGCAACAGGACTGGCCAGGATGAACGCCGCAGCGGCCTTCTTCTATCTCTTCGCGGGCGTCACCGTCGCCTCCGCCTTCATGGTGGTGACGTCGCGCAATCCCGTGCACTCGGTGCTGTTCCTGATCCTCGCCTTCGTCAACGCGGCGGGTCTGTTCCTGCTTCTGGGAGCCGAGTTCCTGGCGATGCTGCTGATCGTCGTCTATGTCGGCGCCGTCGCGGTCCTGTTCCTGTTCGTGGTGATGATGCTCGACGTCGATTTCGCCGAGTTCCGCCAGGGCTTCATCGACTATCTGCCGGTCGGCGCGCTCATCGGGCTGGTCTTCCTGACCGAGCTGCTGCTGGTCGTCGGGGCCTGGATCATCGACCCGCAGATCGTCAGGACGCCGGTCGCGGCGATTCCGGCCAACCTCAGCAACACGGCGGCGCTCGGCCAGGTGCTCTACACGCAATATGTCTACTACTTCCAGGCGGCCGGCCTCGTGCTGCTGGTCGCCATGATCGGCGCGATCGTGCTGACGCTGCGGGACCGGCCGGGCGTCAAGCGCCAGGACATCACCGCGCAGAACGCCCGCACCAAGGCGACGGCGATGGAGGTGCGCAAGGTGCCGTCCCATGCCGGCCTGCCCGAGGAGACCGCGCCATGATCGGCCTTGGACATTATCTCGCGGTCGCCGCGATCCTGTTCACGCTCGGCGTGCTCGGCATCTTCGTCAACCGCAAGAACGTGATCGTCATCCTGATGTCGGTCGAGCTGATCCTGCTCGCCGTGAACATCAACCTCGTCGCGTTCTCGTCGTTCCTGAACGACATCGTCGGGCAGGTTTTCGCGCTGCTGGTGCTCACTGTCGCGGCAGCCGAAGCCGCGATCGGCCTCGCCATCCTCGTCGTCTACTTCCGCAACCGCGGCACGATCGCGGTGGAAGACATCAACATGATGAAGGGCTGAGCGGGCCGGCCATGTATCACGCGATCGTCTTCCTCCCCCTGATCGGCTTTCTGATCGCCGGCCTGTTCGGCCGGCTGATAGGAGCGCGCGGCTCCGAGATCGTCACCACCTCGCTCCTGATGGTATCGGCCGTCCTGTCCTGGGTCGCTTTCTTCAATGTCGGTTTCGGCTCCGGCGCGACGCGCGTGCAGGTCGCGACCTGGCTGGCCTCGGGCGACCTGCGCGTCGACTGGGCCTTCCGGATCGACACGCTGACCGTGGTCATGCTCGTCGTGGTCAACACGGTCTCCTCGCTCGTGCATCTCTACTCGATCGGCTACATGCACGAGGACGAGCACCGGCCGCGCTTCTTTGCCTATCTGTCGCTCTTCACCTTCGCCATGCTGATGCTGGTGACGGCCGACAACCTCGTCCAGATGTTCTTCGGCTGGGAGGGGGTGGGCCTCGCCTCCTATCTGCTGATCGGCTTCTGGTACAAGAAGCCCTCGGCCAATGCGGCGGCGATGAAGGCCTTCATCGTCAACCGCGTCGGCGATTTCGGCTTCGCGCTCGGCATCTTCCTCGTCTTCGTGCTGTTCGGCTCGGTCTCGTTCGACGCCATCTTCCCGCGCGCCGGCGAGCTCACCACGCAGACGTTCCGCTTCATCGGCTACGAGTGGAACGCGCTGACCCTGACCTGCCTGCTGCTGTTCATGGGCGCGATGGGCAAGTCGGCGCAATTCCTGCTGCACACCTGGCTGCCGGACGCCATGGAGGGGCCGACGCCGGTCTCGGCGCTGATCCACGCCGCGACCATGGTCACTGCCGGCGTCTTCATGGTGGCGAGGCTCTCGCCGGTGTTCGAGTTCGCGCCGGTCGCGCTCACCGTCGTCATCGTCGTCGGCGCGACGACCGCCTTTTTCGCCGCGACCGTCGGCCTCGTCCAGAACGACATCAAGCGGGTGATCGCCTATTCGACCTGCTCGCAGCTCGGCTACATGTTCGTCGCGCTCGGCGTCGGGGCCTATTCGGCCGGTATCTTCCACCTCTTCACCCACGCCTTCTTCAAGGCGCTGCTGTTTCTGGGCGCGGGCTCGGTCATCCACGCGATGCATCACGAGCAGGACATGCGCAACATGGGCGGCCTGCGCAAGCACATCCCGCTGACGGCCGCCGCGATGACGATCGGCACGCTCGCGCTGACCGGCTTCCCCCTCCTCGCCGGCTATTTCTCCAAGGATGCGATCATCGAGAGCGCCTATGCCTCGGTGGCCCATACGGGCTTCGCCGCGTCATACGCCTTCGTGCTGCTGGTCGCCGCCGCGTGCATGACCTCGTTCTACTCCTGGCGGCTCTATTTCATGACCTTCGAGGGCAAGCCGCGCTGGGGCGGGCATGGCCATGAGGCGCAAGCGCCCGGCCATGACGGGCACGCGCCTGCCGAGCACGCCCATGCCGGGGACGCCCATGCCGATCACGTCCATGCCCATGCCCCGCACGAGAGCCCGCTGACCATGCTGGTCCCGCTCGCGGTGCTTGCGCTCGGCGCGGTCTTCGCCGGCCTCGCCTTCAAGGGCGTCTTCATCGGCGACGGCTATGAGGGCTTCTGGAAAGCGGCTCTGTTCACCGGCAAGGACAACCATATCCTGCACGAGATGCACGAGGTGCCGAAATGGGTGATCTGGTCGCCCTTCGTCGCCATGCTGATCGGTTTTGCGCTGGCGCTCTACATGTATGTGCTGCGCACCGACATCCCCGGCAAGCTCGCCGCCACCAACCCGGTGCTCTACCGCTTCCTGCTCAACAAATGGTATTTCGACGAGATCTACGATTTCCTGATCGTGAAGCCGTCGATGTGGCTCGGCCGGATGCTCTGGAAGAAGGGCGACGGGCTCGTCATCGACGGCATGGGGCCGGACGGAATCTCGGCCCGCGTCGTCGACGTCACCAACCGCGTCGTGCGGCTGCAGACCGGCTATCTCTATCACTACGCCTTCACGATGCTGGTCGGCGTCGCCGGGCTGGTGACCTGGTATCTGATGACGCGCGGGTGAGCTGATGTTCGGTTTCGGTATCCTCACCGGTCTCCTCGTGCTGCCGCTGGTCGGCGCGGCCTTCATCCTGGCGCAGCGCGGCGACGAGGCCTCGGTCGATTCCAACGCGCGCTACGCGGCGCTGGCGGCGACCATCGCGACCTTCGTGCTGGCCCTGGTCGCGTGGGGGCGCTTCGATCCGGCCAATCCCGGCTTCCAGATGGTCGAGAGCCATGTCTGGGTGTCGGACGCCATCCGGTTCAAGCTCGGGGTCGATGGCTTCTCGTTTCCCTTCGTGGTGCTGACCGCCTTCCTGATGCCGTTCTGCATCCTCGCGTCCTGGACCTCGGTGACGAAGCGGGTGCGCGAATACATGGTCGCGTTCCTGATCCTCGAGACGCTGATGATCGGCGTCTTCGTCGCGCTCGACCTCGTGCTGTTCTACCTGTTCTTCGAGGCCGGCCTGATCCCGATGTTCCTGATCATCGGCATCTGGGGCGGCAAGCGCCGGGTCTACGCCTCCTACAAGTTCTTCCTCTACACGCTGCTCGGCTCGGTCCTGCTGCTGCTGGCGCTGATGGCGATGTACTGGAACGCCGGCACGACCGACATTCCGACGCTGCTGGCGCACAAGTTCCCGGCCGGGATGCAGACCTGGCTCTGGCTCGCCTTCTTCGCCTCCTTCGCGGTCAAGATGCCGATGTGGCCGGTCCATACCTGGCTGCCGGACGCGCATGTCGAAGCGCCGACCGCCGGCTCCGTCATCCTGGCGGCGATCCTGCTGAAGATGGGCGGCTACGGCTTCATCCGCTTCTCGATCCCGATGTTTCCCGAGGCGTCCGCGTATTTCGCGCCGCTGGTCTTCGCGCTCTCCGTCATCGCCATCGTCTACACCTCGCTGGTGGCGCTGATGCAGGAGGACATCAAGAAGCTGATCGCCTATTCGTCCGTGGCGCATATGGGCTTCGTCACCATGGGCCTGTTCACCCTGACGCCGCAGGGCATCCAGGGCGCGATGTTCCAGATGGTCAGCCACGGGCTCGTTTCCGGCGCGCTCTTCCTCTGCGTCGGCGTGGTCTATGACCGGATGCACACCCGCGAGATCGCCGCCTATGGCGGGCTGGTCAACCGCATGCCGCTCTATGCGGTCGCCTTCATGGTCTTCACCATGGCCAATGTCGGCCTGCCCGGCACGGCCGGCTTCGTCGGCGAGTTCCTGACGCTGATGGGCGCCTTCAAGGCCAATCCCTGGGTCGCCTTCATCGCGACGTTCGGCGTCATCCTGTCGGCGGCCTATGCGCTCTGGCTCTATCGTCGCGTCATGTTCGGCGAACTGGTCAAGCCGGAGCTGAAGGACATCGCCGATCTCGACCGGCGCGAGATGGCGATCCTGGCGCCGCTCGTGCTGCTGACGATCTGGTATGGCGTCCGCCCCGGCACGATCCTCGACGCCTTCGCCGCGCCGACCGAAGCTCTCATCAAGAACTATCAGGCCGCCATCACCGCCGCGAAAACGGCGCTGCTGGTCGCTCAGTAAGGTTTGGCCATGTCCGTCCCCGCCCTCGGCCCGGCTCTGCCGGAAATCATCCTGGCGATTGGCGCGATCGCGATGGTGCTGTTCGGCGCCATCCGCGGCGAGCGTTCGACGCGGGAGCTGGAGGGCGCGGCGCTGGCCCTGTTCGCGCTGGCGCTCGTCCTGGTTCTGTCGGGCGAGGGCAGGGCGGTGACCTTCAACGAGGGCTTCATCGCCGACGGCTTCGGCCGTTTCATGAAGGTGCTCACGCTGCTGGGCGCGGCCGCCGCGATCCTGCTCTCGTCGGACAGCCTGCGCCGCGACGGCTCCATGCGCTTCGAGTTCCCGATCCTGATCGTGCTCTCGACCATCGGCATGATGATGATGATTTCGGCCGGCGACCTGATCAGCCTTTATGTCGGGCTCGAGCTGCAGTCGCTGGCGCTGTATGTCGTGGCCGCCTTCGATCGCGACAATCCGAAGTCGACCGAGGCGGGGCTGAAATATTTCGTCCTCGGCGCGCTCTCCTCGGGGATGCTGCTCTACGGCGCGTCGCTGGTCTACGGCTTCACCGGAACGGTGAATTATGCCGGCATCGCCGCGGCGGTGCAGGGCGGCAATCCCGGCCTCGGGCTGATTTTCGGCATCGTCTTCATCGCGGCGGGGCTGGCCTTCAAGATCTCGGCGGTGCCGTTCCACATGTGGACGCCGGACGTCTACGAGGGCGCGCCGACGCCCGTCGCGGCCTTTTTCGCCGCCGCACCCAAAATGGCGGCGATGGCGATGACGGTTCGCGTCTTCGTCGGCGCCTTTCCCGGCGCGCTGCATGACTGGCAGCAGATCGTGATCTTCATTTCGATCGCCTCGATGGCGCTGGGCGCCTTCGCCGCCATCGGACAGACCAACATCAAGCGCCTGCTCGCCTATTCCTCCATCGCCAACATGGGCTACGCGCTGGTCGGCCTGGCGGCCGGCACGGCGGCGGGCGTGCAGGGCGTGATGATCTACATGGCGATCTATCTCGCCACCACGCTCGGCGCCTTCGCCTGCGTTCTGCTGATGCGCCGCGACGGCAGGCCGGTCGAGGAGATCGGCGAACTCGCCGGTCTGTCGCGGACCAATCCGTGGATGGCGTTCGCGCTCTCGATGATGATGTTCTCGCTCGCCGGCATTCCGCCGCTGGCCGGCTTCTGGGCCAAGTTCTACGTCTTCCTCGCCGCCATCGACGCGAAACTCTACGCGCTCGCCGTCATCGGCGTGGTGACCAGCGTGGTCGGCGCCTATTACTACCTGCGCCTCGTCAAGATCATCTATTTCGACGAGCCGAAGCTGGCCTTCGAGCGCGGCGATCTCGGGGTGCGCGCCGTCCTGCTGGTCTCGGCCGGCTTCGTGCTGGTGCTGTCGCTCGTCCCCGCGCCGCTGGTGAATTCGGCTGCGGCTGCGGCAAAGTCGTTGTTTTGAACTCCACTCGTCATTGCGAGCGCAGCGAAGCCATCCAGACGTCTCGCTCGACGTCCCCTGGATTGCGTCGTCGCTGCGCTCCTCGCAATGACGGTTGAGGCATGCTCCCTGACGCCGCCCGCGCGGCCGGCTACCGGCTGATCGTCCGCGACGCCGTCGGCTCGACCATGGAGGAGGCGCGCCGCGCGCTGCACGCCGGCGAGTCCGGCAAGCTCTGGATCGTGGCGCGCGAGCAGACCGCAGGCCGCGGCCGGCACGGCCGGCGCTGGGGCTCTCCGCCCGGAAACCTGTATGCGAGCCTGTTGCTGACCAATCCATGCGATCCGGCGCTGGCCCCGCAGCTCGGTTTCGTCGCCGGGCTGGCGCTGCATGATGCGGCGGCGCGTCTTCTCCCTAACCCTTCCCCACCGCAAGCGGGGGGAAGGGGACAGCGCATCGCCTTGAAATGGCCGAATGACCTGCTCATCGGCCGCGCCAAGACCGCCGGACTGCTGCTCGAGGGCGAAAGCCGGGCAGGGCGGTTCGATGTGGTGGTCGGCTTTGGCGTCAACATCGCCTCCTGTCCGGACGATACGCCCTATCCGGCGGCGTTCCTGAAGCAGATTGAGGCGCAGGCGAGCGTGGAAGCCATGCTGGCCGGTCTCGCGGACGCCTGGGTCGCACGCTTCGCGACGTGGTCACGGCCTGGCGGCTTCGGCCCGATCCGCGACGCCTGGCTGGAGCGCGCCGCCTTCCTGGGTGAGACGATCACATTGCGGTTGCCGGAGGGCGAGCTGGCCGGAATTTTCGCCGGCATCGACCCGTCAGGCCGACTCGAACTGGAGACGCGCGAAGGCCGGCGGGTGATCGATGCGGGCGATCTCTACTTCGCGACGCCGCCGTCCCCGTGAGGATGCTGGCGTCGCAGCGATCAAGCGGCGCGTCGCGCTCCGCGACGCCGGGTCGGCCCGATTCGCTCGCGTCGGCGGCGGCGCCAACGTGCTGGAGGACGGCCGCGCTGCGTGGTAGGGCTCCAGTTCATTTTCCGCGCCATTCTCGCGCCGTCGTTCCAGACAGGATCATTCGTGACTCGTTCCCAGGATCAACTCGTTTTCGTGCCTCTCGGCGGCCTCGGCGAGATCGGCATGAACGCCGCGCTCTACGGCTTTGGACCGGAAAAGAAGCGCAAATGGATTCTGGTCGATTGCGGGCTCTCCTTCGCCGGCCCCGAGGCGCCGGGCGTCGACATCGTGCTGCCCGATCTCAGCTTCGTCATCGAGAACCGGGCCAACCTGCTCGGCATCGTCATCACCCACGCGCATGAGGACCATATCGGCGCGCTCGCCGCGCTGTGGCCCTCGCTGCGCGCGCCGGTCTACTGCACGCGCTTCGCCGCCGGGCTGCTGGCGACGCGGCGCCTGTCGGAGCCGGGTGCGCCGAAGGTGCCGATGCATATCGTGGCGCAGGGCGGCCGCATCACGCTCGGACCCTTCGACATCGAATTCGTGCCCGTGGCGCATTCGATCCCGGAATCGAACGCGCTGGCGATCCGCACGCCGGCCGGGCTCGTCGTCCATACCGGCGACTGGAAGATCGACCCGACGCCGCAGGTCGGGCTGCCGACCGACGAAAAGCGCCTGCGCGAACTCGGCGACGAGGGCGTGCTGGCGCTGATCTGCGACTCGACC
The DNA here is from genome assembly GCA_021732895.1 of Allobosea sp. GTDB lineage: Bacteria > Pseudomonadota > Alphaproteobacteria > Rhizobiales > Beijerinckiaceae > Allobosea. Next base: position 13,403 of record JAKFWE010000026.1, read on the forward strand.
AACGTCATGCGCGACGGCACGAGCCCGAGCGAGGCCGATGTCGCCGCCAAGCTGAGCGAACTGGTGCATTCCGCCACCGGCCGCGTCGCCGTCACCACCTTCGCCTCGAATGTCGCGCGGCTGCGCGCCGTCGCCCTGGCGGCCATGGCCAACCAGCGCGAGGTCGTGGTGGTCGGGCGCGCCATGGACCGCGTCATCAACGTGGCGCGCGAATGCGGCTATCTCGACGGCGTTCCTGCTTTCCGCTCCGTCGACGCCTATGGCTATCTGCCGCGCGACAAGGTCGTGGCGCTGCTGACCGGCAGCCAGGGCGAGCCGCGCGCGGCGCTCTCGCGCATCGCCGCCGACGACCATCCCGAGATCACGCTGACGCCGGGCGACCGGGTGATCTTTTCGTCGCGCACCATCCCCGGCAACGAGAAGGCCGTCGGCGCCATCCAGAACGTGCTGGCGCGCGACAACATCGAGATCATCACCGACCGCAGCCACCTCGTGCATGTGTCGGGGCACCCGCGCCGTGAGGAAATGGCGCGGCTCTACGGCTGGCTCAAGCCGCAGATCGTGATCCCGGCCCATGGCGAGGATCTGCATCTCACCGAGCATGCGAGCTTCGCGCGCGGGCTCGGCGTGAAATCGGTGGTTCGCGCCGGCAATGGCGACGTCGTCGCGATCGGCCCCGACGGCGCCCGCAAAATCGACGCTGTCCAGCACGGCCGGCTCTACCAGGACGGCTCGCTGCTCGTCGCCGCTTCGGCGCGGACGCTGGCCGAGCGCCGCAAACTCTCCGTCGCCGGCATGATCTCGGTCGCCTTGGCGATCGACGAGAAGGGCGGGCTCGCGGGCGATCCGGAAATCGCCGTGATCGGCCTGCCGCCGGTGACCCGCGACGGGAGCGATTTCGACGAGTACATCGCCGACGCCGTCTCCGACCTGATCGACAACATTCCCAAGGCGCGTCGTCGCGACTCCGAGGCGCTGCGCAATGCGCTGGAGCGCGGGCTGCGCAGCGCGGTCAACGAGGAGTGGGGCAAGAAGCCGCTGGTGCATGCGCTGGTGATCGAGGTGTAGCGAGTGGCGAACGGCGAGTGGCGAATGGTAAGAGAGCCAGCCTGTTCGCGCTCGCGTATCGCTCGCCATTCGCTATTCGCCACTCGCCCAGCGGAGCTGCCATGATCGGACGCCTCAACCATGTCGCCATCGCCGTGACGGATCTCGCCGCCTCGACCGCGCTCTACCGCGACACGCTCGGCGCCAGGGTCTCGCAACCGCTGCCGCAACCGGAGCATGGGGTGACGGTGGTCTTCGTCGAACTGCCGAACACCAAGATCGAGCTGCTGGAGCCGATGGGCGCCGAATCGCCGATCGCGAAATTCCTCGAGCGCAACTCCGACGGCGGCATCCATCACATCTGTTACGAGGTCGATGACATCCTGGCCGCGCGCGACAGGCTGAAGGCCCAGGGCGCGCGGGTGCTGGGCTCCGGCGAGCCGCGCATCGGCGCGCATGGCAAGCCCGTGCTGTTCCTGCACCCGAAAGATTTCTGCGGCACGCTGGTGGAGCTCGAGCAGGCGTGACCGGCGCGGCGTCTCCCGGGATTGAATTCCTCGACCAGCCCGAGCCGGGATCAGCGCGCCCGTTCAGCCTGGCGACGCGCGCCGGCGGGCTCGTCTTCGTCTCGGGCCAGTCGGCCCCGCACGACCCGGAGCGTGGCGTGCTGAGGGGCGATACGCCGGCCGACGAGGTCCGAAACGCGCTGGCGCAGCTCGCGCGCATCCTCGCGGAGGCCGGCAGTTCGCTCGACCGCGTCGTGCAGGTGACGATGCTGATCACCGATCCGGCCGACTACGCCGCCTGCAACGCAGAATATGTCAGGCATTTCCCCGGTGGCCTGCCGGCGCGGCACACGGCAAGGTTCGGCGTGCCGACGCAGGCGCGCGTGGCGTTCGCCTGCATCGCGCTGCCGGGACGCGCGGAGCGCCGGCGTTCGCCATGACGGTCACCGGCGGGCTCGCGGTCTATTTCGTGATCTGGTGGGTGGTGCTCTTCGCAGTGCTGCCCTTCGGCGTGCGCAGCCAGTCCGAATCGGGCGAGGTGGCGCGGGGAACCGAGCCGGGCGCGCCGGTCGTCCCCGGGCTCGTTCGAAAGGCTCTGATCACGACAGTGCTGGCGGCCGCCGTTTTTGCGCTGGTCTGGGTCGTCTGGTCCCGGCTCGACCTGTAGCGCCGGCGAGCATCGCGCAAAAGAAAAAAGGCAAGGCCGCAGCCTTGCCTTCTCCAGTTTGTTTTTACCGCAGTATCGGCGCGCATCTGCCGTGCGCGACTCATATACTAGGCGGGCGTTTGTCCTCCCGAGACCTGGTCCGCGGCGCTCAACTTGAACCGAGCGTGCCCAGCGCCGAAGGATTAGCGGATTGTGACAGCGCTGTCACCAGTTTAGGCAGGCGAAGCCCGATCTTTTTGCAAGTTTGGTCCGGATTGCACTTGTGCGACGCAATATCCCACTTTTCTCAGCGGAGACTCGCCTTGTTCCGGCCAAAGGATGCCGCTAGAGGCCAGGATCGTCGTTCCGCCGGAGCCTCCCGGCGGCCAGGGAGATTCCAGATGCTGCGCAGTTTCCTCGTTCTCCTCGCCTTGTCGGCCTCGTTCGGGCTCGCCCGGGCGCAGGCGCCGGCCGCCGATCCCGCCAACACGCTGGTGCTGGAGACCAAGGACGGGCCGGTGACTATCAGGCTCAGGCCCGATCTGGCCCCAAAGCATGTCGC
>JAKFWE010000046.1 GCA_021732895.1 Allobosea sp.
GGTCTCTACGCCGGCGCGCGTCACCAGATGCACGGTGTTGGCGTCGCCGCCCATCACGCCGGTTCCGCCGACATCGTTGGCGACGATCAGGTCGCAGCCCTTGCGCGCGAGCTTGGCGCGGGCATGCTCGATCACCGTCTCGGTCTCGGCCGCAAAGCCGACGACCAGCGCCGGCCGGCGGCTTGCCAGCGCGGCCACGGTCGCGAGGATGTCGGGGTTCTCGACCAGCGTCAGCGCCGGCGCTGCGCCGCCGCTCTTCTTCAACTTCCCCGGCGCGGCCTCAGTGACGCGCCAGTCGGCGACGGCGGCGGCGAAGATCGCGATGTCGGCCGGCAGCGCGGCCTCGACGGCGGCGAGCATCGCGCGGGCGGTCTCGACGCGGACGATCTCCACCCCGGGCGGGTCCGGAACCGTCACCGGCCCGCTCACCAGCGTCACGCGCGCGCCGGCGGCGGCGGCGGCGGCCGCGATGGCGTGGCCCTGCTTGCCCGACGAACGGTTGGCGATGTAGCGCACCGGATCGATGGGCTCGTGCGTCGGCCCCGAGGTGACGAGCACATGCTTGCCGTCGAGCGGCCGCGCCGCGCCGCCGCCCGGCAGCCGGCCGAGGAAGCCGATGGCGCGGGGTTCCCGCGTCTCGGTCGCCAGCGCCTGCTCGATCGCCGCGATGATCTCGGCCGGCTCGGCCATGCGGCCCGGCCCGCTCTCGCCGCGCTCGGCCATGGCGCCGGCGTTCGGCCCGACCACGAGCACGCCGTCGGCGCGCAGCTGCGCCATGTTGCGGCGCGTCGCGGGGTGCTCCCACATTTTCGGGTTCATCGCCGGCGCGATCAGCACCCGCTTGTCGGTCGCGAGCAGCGTCGTGGTGGCGAGGTCGTCGGCGAGCCCCGCCGCCATCTTGGCGATGAGATCGGCGGTAGCGGGCGCGACGACGATCAGGTCGGTCGAGCGCGACAGGGCGATATGGCCGATATCGGCCTCGTCGGTCAGCGAGAACAGATCGCTGAGGCAGCGTTCCCCCGCGATCGCGCCCACCGAGAGCGGCGTCACGAATTCGGCGCCCGACCGGGTCAGGACACAGCGGCAGGCGACGCCGCGATCCTTCAGCCGCCTGATCAGCTCGAGGCACTTGTAGGCGGCGATGCCGCCGCCGATGATCAGCAGGATGGAGCGGGAGGCGGGCAAGGCTGAGGCTCCTGGGCCGGTTCGTCCCCTGACTAGCATCGCGCGGCCGCGGCTGTCATCGGTAGATACACCGTATCGGGCGCGCCGCAGCCTTCGCCGCCGCGGAACGACGCGGCCGCCGGCGCGTTCCCAATCCGGCCCCGATCGGCTATGCCAGCGCAGCCGGCCGTCTTCGACCGCGCCGTCGCCCTCTATCCCGTCCGCCCCCGCCCGCCATGGATGTCCCGATGTTCCCCAAGCCGCTGCCGGAACTGTTTCCCAACACCTTCGACTACGAGTCGCTGCCGATGGTGAAGCCGACAGGCTTTCGCGAATACGACGCGCGCTGGTTTTTCGGCAAGGAGCTCAACCTGATGGGCGTGCAGGCGGTCGGCATGGGGCTCGGCACGCTGATCAGGCGCATGGGCGTCGCCCCCGAGATCGTCACCGGGCATGATTTCCGCGGCTATTCCTCCTCGATCAAGATGGCGCTGGTCACGGGGCTGATGGCGGCCGGCTGCAAGGTCCACGACATCGGGCTGTGCATGTCGCCGATGGCTTACTTCGCCCAGTTTTCGCTCGACGTGCCCTGCGTCGCCATGGTCACCGCCTCGCACAACGACAATGGCTGGACCGGCATCAAGATGGGCGCGCAGCGCCCCGTCACCTTCGGTCCCGACGAGATGGGCCAGTTGCGCGACATCGTGCTCGCGGGCGATTTCGAACTGCCCGGCGGCGGTTCCTATCATTTCGTGCCGGACTTCCCGGCGGTCTATTTCAGGGATCTGACCGACCGGCCGAGGATCACGCGCAAGCTGCGCGTGATCGCCGCCTGCGGCAACGGCACGGCCGGCGCCTTCGCGCCGAAAATCCTCGAGGCGGTCGGCTGCGAGGTCATCCCGATGGACGCCGAGCTCGACCACTCTTTCCCGCGCTACAATCCCAACCCCGAAGACATGAAGATGCTCCACGCCATGGCCGACGCGGTGAAGGAGCATGGCGCCGACGTCGCGCTCGGCTTCGACGGCGACGGCGATCGCTGCGGCGTCGTCGACAATCACGGCGAGGAGATCTTCGCCGACAAGATCGGCGTCATGCTGGCGCGCGATCTCGGCAAGCTCCATCCCGGCGCGCAATTCGTCGTCGACGTCAAGTCGACCGGCCTGTTCGTCACCGATCCGGAATTGCAACGCCTCGGCGTCAGGACCGACTACTGGAAGACCGGCCACTCCTACATCAAGCGGCGGGTGCGCGACCTGAACGCGCTCGCCGGCTTCGAGAAGTCGGGGCATTTCTTCTTCAACGCGCCGGTCGGGCGCGGCTATGACGACGGCGTCGTCACGGCGCTGGCGGTGATCGACATGCTCGACCGCAACCCCGGCAAGTCGATGGCGGAGCTTTACGCCGCCGTGCCGAAGACCTGGGGCACGCCGACCATGGCGGCCAAATGCGCCGACGAGATCAAATACGGCGTCAGCGACAAGGTGACCAGGCGCATCGAGGCGATGCAGGCCGCCGGCGAGAGCATCGCCGGCCAGCCGATCCGCGACGTCGTCACGGTCAACGGCGTGCGCGTCGTCAACGCCGACGGCACCTGGGGGCTGGTCAGGGCGTCGTCGAACAAGCCCGAACTGGTGGTGGTCTGCGAGAGCCCGGTCTCGGAGGCCAGGATGCGTGAGATGTTCGCCGCGATCGACGCCGTGCTGCGCGAGAACCCCGAGGTCGGCGCCTACAACCAGACGATCTGATCCGCCGCGCCGATTTGACCGACGGCTCTCAGAAGGGCGGGCACATCGCCACGCCGGCGCGCTCGACCTGCTCGACGCTGCCGGTGCCGCCGATCTTCCCGAGGCGCGGTCGCATGTAGATGTCGCTGTTGCCGATGTCGATCGCCCCGCCGGTGATGAGATGGCCGACGGTCGGGGTGAAGGCGTAGCTCGAGCGCGCGACGATCAGCGAGGTGTTGGCGATGCGCAGGTCGTCGGGCAGCGTGACCTCCGCATTGCGCGCCAGCGGCGCGGTGTTGAGGGCTTCGCTCCAGCAGACCTTGGCGACGCGGTTGGCGTCGATGACGACGCTGGTGATGCGCATCTGCGGCGCGACGCCGGTGAACGGCGCCATCACGGTCGTGGCGGCGTTGAAGATGTTGTCGCGTTCGGCCGTGTTGATCGTGGCGGCCTGGGCCGTCAGGTCGGCGAGCGCGCGGTTGAGCTGCGTCACCTTGCGGTCGATCATGATCCCCTGCGCCACCTCGACGATCCCGAAATAGATCGCCAGCATCGCCGGCAGGACCATGGCGAACTCGACCGCGGCGATGCCCTTGCGGTTGCGGGTGAACCGGCGCGCCAGCCGGCGCAGGGCCGCGCGGTTGCGGACGGGCGAAAAAGCGCGCTTCCAGGTCATCGGTTGCCCTTACTGTGCGGTGACGACATAGGGCTCGGTGCGGAACGTCGTCGAGGCGATGATCGCGCGCCGGTCCGAGCCCAGCGTGACGAGCGCGCTGTTCCAGCCGGTCAGCATGATCGGATATTCCAGAACTGCCCTGACGACGACGATCTGCGCCGGCTGCGGCTGGTTGTAGCCGAAGCCCGCCGTGCTCAGCGCGCCGTTGTTGACCGGGTTGCTGGCGGCCGTGCCCGATCCGGCTCCGGCGAAGGAGGTGTAGCTGCGCACGTCGATGGTGACCTTGTCGCAATCGACCAGGATCGTGGCGTTGGCGCAGAGATCGCGCTTGAAATCGGCCGTTGCGGTGCTGGCGTTGGCGTATTGCGCGTGCGATTCGCCGGTCAGCAGCCGGCGCGAGGTCTGCGTCACCGCATCCTCCAGCACCTGGCTGGTCCAGAACATCATCGCCGTCTCCATGATGGCGAAGATCAGCGTCAGGAAGGGGATGGCGATCATGCCGAATTCGACGGCGGTGGCCCCGCTCTCGTCGCGGCGGAAACGCGCTCCCAGCGGTGCGGTGCGCGCCTGCGGCTTTGCAGGCGAAGCCGTTTCTGGATGGTTGGAATGGGCCATGGCGACTATCCGATCGATCGCGTCGGGCCGCGCCGCCTCGGCGGCAGGGCGGGAGACATGGCGAAAGCGCGCGATCGCGCCGCCGCCATCTCGCCACAGCTAGACGAAAACAATTTCCGAACCGTTAGGGACGTCGCGGGCGAGGGGAGAATGGCGTTAGCACCGCGTTCACCTTCGCCGGTCGCTCCGGCTATTTGTCGGAGCCGCTGGCGATCGTGTTGCGGCCCTTGATCTGCGCGCCCGTCTCCGAGAAGAAGCGGTTGGCGTCGCCGAGCTGGACCGAGGGCTGGCAGGTCGGCGTGCAGGAATAGCTTTCCCGCTCGAGCCCGCGCTGCACGATCAGGGTGGAATCGCCCGCACCCACGCGCACGAGCGATTCCGCCAGCAGGACGCCGGTCGAATCGAGCGCGATCAGGTTGGTGACGCCGAAGCTCTTGCCGGTGACGACCATGACGCCGTTCTTCTGCACCGCGACGTCGGCGATGCCGGGATTGCCGACGATGACGGTCTGCGCCTTCTCGGGCAGCTTCACGATCTTGGCGCGATCGACCATCACGCTGACGCTTTCGAGCGCGCCCGGCTGGGCCGCCGACTGCGCCGGCGCCGGGCCGCAGAGCCCGATCGTCGCGACGAGGGCCGCCATCGCGGCCGCCATGGGCGCGGCGGCGCCGGACCGGTCGCGGCGGGCTCGTGCAGTCGGGGCGATGATCATGGCGGCCGCCTCAAGGATTCGTGTCCCCGCAGGAAAGCCGAAAATGATGAACCAAATCCTAAGGGGGCGCCTGCGCGGCGTCCGGCGGCGGGGCGCAGGCGTCAGGCGCAGCCGCCGAAAGGTCGAGCGCCTCGTGGCAGGCGCGCGGCGGCGGTGTCCAGTAGCGCAAATCATTCGTCTTGGCGCGACGCCGGCACGAATCATCTAATAATGATTGTCGAAGACTGTGATTTCTACGTTATGATATCATGTAAATCGACAATTAACCATCGAAGCGATGTCATCGAATTCGAGCGAATTCTTCGTTCCGTTTAACCGATCGGCAAGAGGCTGCGGGTAATGTCCGAATTGTCGCTGACCGAAGCCGCACAGAGCGAAGGCAGCCGTCAAACCGTGGTGCAAAAGGAGATTACCATGAAGACTCTGTTCGCTCGCTTCATCAAGGACGAATCCGGCGCGACCGCCATCGAATACGGCCTGATCGCCGCCCTGATCGCCGTCGTCGCCATCGGCGCGATGACGACCGTCGGCACGAACCTGACCGCCCGCTTCAACGAAATCGCGACCGCGCTTCAGTGATGGACGGGGTCGGCGCCGCCGATCCTCGCCAGGCTTTCCAACGCCCCGGCCGCGCGCCGGGGCGTTTTCTTTGGGCATGCGTCCATTCGCTGTCCCGGTAAGCCTTTGGTCAGCCGATTTCGCTAGTCTGCGTTGGTACCGGCTCCTCTTGGGAAGGAATCGCCATGTCGCTCTCGCTGATCGCCCTTCTGGTCGTCTTTCCGGCCATCATGGCCTATGCCGCCGCGAGCGACCTGTTCACGATGACGATCTCGAACCAGCTCTGTCTCGCGCTCATCGCCACCTTCGCCGCCTGCGCCCTGCTGCTCGGCCTGCCCTGGAGCCAGATCGGCTGGCATCTCGCATCCGGCGGCCTGATGCTGGTGCTCTGTTTCGGCCTGTTCGCGGCCGGCTGGATCGGCGGCGGCGACGCCAAGCTCGCGGCCGCCACCGCGCTCTGGTTCGGCTTCGACCAGCTCATGCCGTACCTCCTGCTTTCGGCCCTGTGCGGCGGCGTGCTGACGCTGGTCCTGCTGAAGCTGCGCGCCGGTCCCTTGCCCCGCCGCGCCGCCGGCTGGGCCTGGGCGCGGCGCCTCCACGCCGCCGATCGCGGCGTCCCCTACGGCGTGGCGCTGGCCTTCGCGGCGCTCGTGATCTTGCCCGACACGGCGATCTGGCGGGCGGCCGTCGTCGGCTGACGGGTCGTCGCGGACAAAAAGATACGTCCGATTAACCATAAGTTGACGATTCGGGACGCACGATCCTCGGCGAGAGCCAACCTGGTTTGGCTGAGGGTCAGTCGCCATGAGTCCCGCCCGAATTATCATTCTCGTCATCGCGCTGGTCGCCGGCCTCGGCGCCGCGCTCCTGATCCAGCGTCCCGCCAAGGCGCCGCCGCCGGTCGCGAGGTTCGAGCCGGCGCCCACCGTCCCGGTGCTGGTCGCCGCCGCCGACATCCCGCTCGGCAACACGCTGTCGGCGGCCGATCTGCGCTGGCTCGACTGGCCCCTGGCCAGCGTCCCGGCCGGCGTGATCCGCCGCGACGAAACGCCCGGGGCCGAAGCCGAGATTGCCGGACAACTGGCGCGCCAGCCGCTGCTGGCCGCCGAGCCCTTGCGGCGCGAGAAGCTGATCCGCACCGACGGGACCGGCTTCCTCTCGGCCGTTCTCCCGACCGGCAAGCGCGCCATCGCGATCTCGACCGACAGCCGCGGCGCCAGCACCGCCGGCGGCTTCATCCTGCCCAATGACCGCGTCGACGTGGTGCGCACCACCAAAGAGGACACCACCGTCAACCAGAACGAGAACTACGTCAGCGAGATCATCATCGCCAATGTTCGGGTGCTGGCGATCGGCCAGAACATCCAGGAGCGCAACGGCGAGAAGGTCGTCATCGGCGAAACCGCGACGCTGGAGCTCGATCCGCGCCAGGTCGAGATCGTGGCGCAGGCCCAGAAGAGCGGCGCCCTGTCGCTGGCGCTGCGCAGCCTCAAGGACGCGGGCGAAGCCGGCCGGCCGTCGGAAGACAGCGGCCTCACCATCGTGCGCTACGGCGTCAGCAGCAGAAGCGGGAAACAATGACCGTCGATCGCACCCCCATCTTCGCCGCCCTGCCGGCGCTGGCGCTGCTCTTCGGCGGCGCCCCGGCCCCGGCGCAGGCGCAATCGACCGGCCCGGCCCCCGTGCTGAACGTTGGCGTCAGCGAACACGCGATCTCGCGCAAGCTCGACCTGTCCATCGGCCGCTCGCTGATCGTCGAGCTGCCGCGCGACGCCAAGGAGGTCTTCGTCGCCAACCCCAAGGTCGCCAACGCCGTCGTGCGCTCGGCCCGCAAGCTGTTCATCATCGGCATCGCCGACGGCAGCACCTCGATGTTCGTGATCGATGCCGAAGGCCGCCAGATCTCGGCGCTCGAGATCGAGGTCGGGCGCGATCTCAACGTGCTGCGCCAGACCCTGCGCAGCGCCATGCCGACCGCCCAGATCGAGGTCAAGCCCGCCGGCACGTCGATCCTGCTGATCGGCACGGTCGCCAACGCGTCCGAGGCGACGCAGGCCGTCGACATCGCCAACGCCTTCGTCGGCCAGAGCGGCGGCCTGTTCTCGTCGACCAAGGGCGCGGTGATCAATTCGCTGGCCATCCGCGGGCGCGACCAGGTCATGGTCAAGGTCGTCGTCTCCGAGGTCTCGCGCCGGGCCATCAAGCAGCTCGGCATCAACTCCACCGGCCAGTGGCAGCTCGGCAAGCTCTCGATCACGCCTTCGATCGACAACCCGTTCCCGCTCCAGCCGCAGGCGCTGGCCGCCACGGCGGTCACGGCCGGTCTCGGCAATTCGACGAACTTCACCTTGCGCGCGCTGGAGCGCGCCGGCCTTTCGCGCGTCCTGGCGGAGCCGACCGTGACGGCGATTTCCGGCGAGAGCGCCAAGTTCACCGCCGGCGGCGAAGTCCCGGTGCCGAAGGGCCAGACCTGCCAGATCGACAATTTCGGCCGCCAGAGCTGCCAGATCCAGATCGAGTACAAGCCGATCGGCGTCGCGCTCAACTTCACGCCGATCGTGCTCTCGGGCAACAAGATCAGCATGCGCATCGCCACCGAGGTGACGGAGCTCGACTTCGAGAACCAGCTCAGGCTCAGCGGCTCCAACCAGACCGACGTCAACACGCCGGCCTTCCGCGTCCGCAAGTCCGACACCACGGTGGAGCTGCCCTCGGGCGGCACGCTGGCCACGGCCGGCCTGATCCAGCGCGTCTCGCGCACCTCGATCAACGGCTTTCCCGGCCTGATGAACCTGCCGATCATCGGCGTGCTGTTCCGCTCGCGCGACTACCAGCGCGACGAAACCGAACTGATGATCACGGCGACGCCCTACATCGTCAAGCCGGTCGATCCCGGCCAGGTGCAGCGGCCCGACGACGGATTCGTCGAGGCCCATGACGCCCAGGCCCTGCTGCTCGGACGGTTGAACAAGATCTACGGAACCAGCAGCGGGCCGCTGCCGCAGGCCTACAAGGGTCGCGTCGGCTTCATCGCCGATTGAGGGCGCAGAGGCGCAAGGATGGTCAAGACCATGACGGCTCATTCATCACAGACGCGCCTCCCCGGTCGGTCGGGCGCGATCCTGACGCTGGCGGCCGGGCTCGCGCTCGGGGCCTGCGCCGGCAAGCCCGAGCTCGCCGCGCCTCTCGCGCCGATCGACGTGCGTGAGCGCCATCCGATCGTGCTGCGCGACGCGCCGCGCTCGCTCGACGTCTTCGTCGGCCGGGCCGGGGCCGATCTCGACCCGCGGCAGGCCGAGGACGTCGTCGAGTTCGCGCGGGAATACCGGCGTGGCGGCCGCGGCGGCCTCGTCGTCCAGGTTCCGTCGGGCACGCGGCGCGAATTCGCCGCCGGCGACACGCTGAACGGGGTGCGCCGGGCGCTGGCGCGCGGCGGCGTCTCTCCGGCCTCGCTCTCGGTGCGGACCTATCCCGTGGCCGATCCGGGCCTCGCCTCGCCGATCCGGTTGACCTTCGCCTCGCTTCAGGCGGCGCTGCCGCATGACTGCGGCAGCTGGCCCAGGGATCTGGGCATTTCCGACTTCAAGCAGGCGAGCTCGAACGAGCCCTACTGGAACTTCGGCTGCGCCACGCAGGCGATGCTGGCGGCGCAGGTGGCCGATCCGGTCGATCTCGTGCGCTCGCGCAGCGAGGGCCGATCCGACGTCGCCAAGCGCCTCGGCGCGATCGGCAAGCTGCGCGAGGGCAAGGACCCCTCGACGCAGTATCGCCAGGAGACGCCGCAGATCAATTCGGCCGTCGGAGGACGTTGATGGACACCGGGCAGGCTTTCGAGACCCAGAGCCAGGGGTTCGGCCAGGACGTCGTCGCGCCGCTGCCGCGCATCACCTTGCAGGCTTTCTGCGAGACGCCGGCCATCGCCGCGATGATGCAGTCCGCCACCGCCGACCGGCGCATGGACAAGGCGCATGCGCGCGTCCAGATGGGCGGCCCGGCCGCGGCCGTCGAGGCTTTCCGCTCGGCCCCGACCCCCAACATCATCGTGCTGGAGACGGTGTCGGACCCCGCCGTGCTGGTCGCGCACCTCGATGCGCTGGCGCAGAGCTGTGACGCCGGCACCAAGGTGGTCGTCATCGGCCATGTCAACGACGTCCAGCTCTACCGCGACCTGATCCGGCGCGGCGTCAGCGAATACCTGATCGCCCCGCTCGGGCCGCTCGACATGCTGCGCACGCTGTCGGAGCTTTACGTCGCGCCGGGCGCGCGCAATCTCGGCAGGATGATCGCGGTGATCGGCGCCAAGGGCGGCGTCGGCGCCTCGACGGTGTCGCACAACGTCGCCTGGGCGATCGCGCGCAATCTCGACGCCTCGACCGTGATCGTCGATCTCGACATCGCCTTCGGCACCGCCGGGCTCGATTTCAACCAGGATCCGCCCCAGGGCGTGGCGGAGGCGGTGTTCTCGCCCGAGCGGCTCGACGCCAACATGCTCGACCGCCTGCTCTCTCGCTGCAGCGACAATCTCGCCCTGCTGTCGGCCCCGGCCATGCTCGACAAGCTCTGCGACCTGCCGGAGGACGCGTTCGACCAGCTCTTCGACCTGCTGCGCGCCAGCGTGCCCTGCGTCGTGCTCGACGTGCCCCATGTCTGGAGCGCCTGGGTCAAGCGCGCCCTGATCGGCGCCGACGAGGTCCTGATCGTCGCCGCGCCGGAACTCGCCTCGCTGCGCAACGCCAAGAACCTGATGGATCTCGCCCGCGCCAGCCGGCCCAACGACGCCGTGCCGCGCCTCGTGCTGAACCAGGTCGGCCTGCCCAAGCGTCCCGAGATCGACGCCGCCGAATTCGCCAAGGCGCTGGGCGTCGAGGTTCTGGCCTCGATCCCGTTCGACGCGCAGGTTTTCGGCACGGCCGCCAACAACGGGCAGATGATCGCCGAGGTCCAGTCCGGCGGCAAGATCAACGAGGCGCTCATCCAGGTGGCCAGCGCGCTGACCGGGCGCGGCGAGGCCAAGCGCGGCAAGCGCAGCCTGTTCGAGCCTCTGGTCGCCAAGCTCAAGCGGCGCAGGGCCTGAGCGATGGCCAGCACGCCGCCCAGGGGCGCTCCCGTCCGGCCAGCGGGCGCGAAAGAGGTCTGAGATGTTCGGAAAGCGATCCATCGGGGCTGCCTCCGCGCCGGCGCCGGCTCTCGCCCTGAAGTCGCCCGTCGTGGCGGCTGCGCGCCCGGGCGAGCCGCATCCGGCGCCGCAGGAGGCGCGTCGCCCGGTCCCGGCCGCTCCCGTCGAGACGCCGAAGTCCGACGAATACTACCAGATGAAGAGCATGATCTTCGGCGCTCTCATCGAGGCGATCGACCTGTCTCAGCTCGCCAAGCTCGACGGCGAGTCGGCGCGCGAGGAGATCCGCGACATCATCAACGAGATCATCTCGCTGAAGAACGTCGTGCTCTCGATCGCCGAGCAGGAAGAGCTGCTCGACGACATCTGCAACGACGTGCTCGGCTACGGACCGCTGGAGCCGCTGCTGGCCCGCGACGACATCGCCGACATCATGGTCAACGGCGCCGGACGCACCTTCATCGAAGTCGCCGGCAAGATCACGCTGACCAATGTCCGCTTCCGCGACAACGCGCAGCTCATGAACATCTGCCAGCGCATCGTCAGCCAGGTCGGCCGGCGCGTCGACGAGAGTTCGCCGATCTGCGACGCGCGCCTCGCCGACGGTTCGCGCGTCAACGTCATCGCGCCGCCGCTGGCGATCGACGGCCCCGCCCTCACCATCCGCAAGTTCAGGAAGGACAAGCTGACGCTCGACCAGATCATGCGCTTCGGCGCGATCTCGCCGCCCGGCGCGGAAATCCTCAAGATCATCGGCAAAGTCCGCTGCAACCTCGTCATTTCCGGCGGCACCGGTTCGGGCAAGACCACGCTGCTGAACTGTCTGACAAACTACATAGAACACGACGAGCGCGTCATCACCTGCGAGGACGCGGCCGAGCTGCAGCTCCAGCAGCCGCATGTCGTGCGCCTCGAAACCCGGCCGCCGAACCTCGAGGGCACCGGCGCGGTGACGATGCGCGACCTCGTCAAGAACTGCCTGCGCATGCGGCCCGAACGGATCATCGTCGGCGAGGTGCGCGGACCGGAGGCCTTCGATCTCCTTCAGGCGATGAACACCGGCCATGACGGCTCGATGGGCACGCTCCACGCGAACACCCCGCGCGAGTGCCTGAGCCGCATCGAATCGATGATCACGATGGGCGGCTTCACGCTGCCCTCCAAGACCCTGCGCGAGATGATCTGCTCCTCGGTCGACGTCATCATCCAGGCCCAGCGCATGCGCGACGGCTCGCGCCGCATCACCCACATCACCGAGGTGATGGGCATGGAAGGCGAGGTCATCATCACCCAGGACCTGATGACCTATGAAATTCTCGGCGAGGACGCCGCCGGCAAGCTGATCGGCCGGCATCGCTCCAGCGGCATCGGCCGGCCGCGCTTCTGGGAGCGGGCGCGCTACTTCGGCGAGGAGCAGCGGCTCGCCGCCGCGATGGACGCGCTCGAGGCGCAGGGCGAGGCCAATGCGGCCTGAGCCTGGCGCGAACTGACCGGAGCGGGCGATGGATCTCAGCTTCCTCGCGGTGACGTTTCTCGCGGCCCTCGCGATGGGCGGGGTGGTCTATGCGCTGTTCTACCCGTTGCTCAGCGGCCAGGCTCGCGCCGAAAAGCGCCGCAAGGAATTCGCCGGTCCCGCCGCCGCGCGCTCCGTCGACCGCGACGCGCAGAACCGCGTCAAGCGGGGCGAGATCGCAAAGAGCCTGAAGGATATCGAAAAGCGCCAGGCGGACCGCAGCAAGGTCTCGCTGGAAACCCGTCTGCTCCAGGCTGGCCTGAGCTGGAGCCCGCGCAAATACTACATCGTCAGCGCCATCGTCTCGGTGATCACGGCGCTGCTCCTGCTGATGGTCTCCGGCAACAAGTATCTCGGCCTCGCCGGTCTGTTCATCGGCGCCTTCGGCCTGCCGGCCTGGTGGCTCAAGCGCGCGAAGACGCGCCGGCTCAAGAAATTCTCCAACGAGTTTCCCAACGCCATCGACGTCATCGTGCGCGGCATCAAGTCGGGCCTGCCGCTCAACGACTGTCTTCGGATCGTCGCCAACGAGGCGCAGCAGCCCGTCGCCGGCGAGTTCCGGCTGATCATCGAAAGCCAGACGCTCGGGCTGCCGCTGACCGAGGCCGCCGAAAAGCTCTTCGAGCGCATGCCCTGCGCCGAGGCGAACTTCTTCGGCATCGTGCTGGCGATCCAGCAGAAGACCGGCGGCAACCTCTCCGAGACGCTGGCCAACCTCTCCAAGGTCATCCGCGAGCGCCGCAAGATGCGCGACAAGATCCAGGCCGTCTCGATGGAGGCCAAGGCCTCGGCCGCCATCATCGGCTCGCTGCCGCCCGTCGTCGCGATCCTCGTTTATCTGACGAGCCCCAAATACATCGAGCTGCTCTGGACGACGCAGGCCGGCAAGGTCGGGCTCGTGATCAGCGCCGTCTGGATGCTGATCGGCGTGCTGACGATGCGCAAGATGATCAACTTCAACATCTGAGGCGGCAGGCATGATCAACCTCGTCATCGACAGGCTCGCCGACAGCCAGTTCCTGATCTCGCTGCTCGTCGCGGTGGCTTCCGCGGCGACGGTGCTGACGCTGGCGATGCCGCTGTTCGAGGGCAACACGCTCGACAAGCGCATGAAGAGCGTCGCCACCGAGCGCGACAAGATCCGCGCCCGCGAACGCGACCGGCTCAGCCGGCAGAAGGACAAGGTTTCGCTGCGTCAGGAACCCAAGCAGTTCATGCGCGACATCGTCGATCGCTTCAAGCTGGGGGACTGGCTGGGCACGGAATCGGCCAAGAAGCAGCTCGCCATGGCCGGCTATCGCGGCCAGCAGGCCGAGATCGGCTTTCTGTTCTTTCGCGCGGTCACGCCGATCGGCCTGTTCCTGTTCGCGCTGTTTTACGTGTTCGCGATCAACGATTTCGGCCAGCCGACCACGATCAAGATAGGCATCGCCATCGCCGCCGCCTATATCGGCATCAAGGCGCCGGAAATCTTCCTCTCGAACCAGACCTCCAAGCGCCAGGCCTCGATGAAGATGGCCTTTCCCGACGCGCTCGACCTGCTGCTGATCTGCGTCGAATCTGGCATGTCGATCGAGCTCGCCTTCCGCAAGGTTTCGACCGAGATCGGCGGCCAGTCGGTGCCGCTGGCCGAGGAGTTCGCGCTGTGCACCGCCGAGCTGTCCTATCTCGCCGAGCGACGGCAGGCCTATGAGAATCTGGCGCATCGCACCGGGCTGGAGGGCGTCAAGTCGGTCTCGACCGCGCTGATCCAGGCCGAGCGTTACGGCACGCCGCTGGGCACGGCCCTGCGCACGCTGGCCCAGGAAAGCCGCGATCAGCGCATGATGGAGGCCGAGAAAAAGGCTGCCGCCCTGCCGCCGAAGCTGACCGTGCCGATGATCCTGTTCTTCCTGCCGGTGCTCTTCGTCGTCATCCTGACGCCGGCGCTGGTGCAGGTCTTCAAGTGGAAGTGACGCGTGGGCCAGCCTGGCCCGCGCCCGCAGCGGCGCGGCTGCCGACGGGCCTGAAAGCGCCGTCGCCCCGATTGGCGCGGTGTCCGCCGACGTCGTGCCGGCGCGGGCGAGGCGACCTCCGGCAGACGCCGGTCTTCAGGGACCGTCCCGGACGGAAATGGCGGTCCCGCGCCGCGTGCCTTTGCGGGAGCACGGATGCGAGCGGGTCTCAGCCCTGCGGCGACGCCGGCCCAGCCGTGGCGGCTTTTCCGGCGCCGCTCCTTGTCTTGCCGCCCTTGAGCAGATCCCAGCTGTTCTGCTGGCTGACGCTGCGCTTCAGATAGGCGACCGTCGCGGCCGCCTCGGCCGGGCTCTGGTCCTGCCGCGCCAGCGTCTCGGCCTCGCCGAAGCGTCCCTGCAGTCCGAGCACCAGCACCAGATTCTGCCGGACCCGGATATCCGCACGGCCCGACGCGGTCGCCTCGCGCAGCACGCGCTCGGCTTCCGGCAGCTTGCGCGTCAGGGCCAGCGAGAGGCCGAGATTGGACATGATGGTCGGTTCGCCCGGCGCGAGCTTCAGCGCCGTCTGGTAGATCTGCTGGGCCCGGTCGTGCTCGCCGAGCTGGTCGGCGACGGTGCCCTGGGCCGAGAGGATTCGCCAGTCCGGGCGCTCGGGCGAATGGGCGCGCGACAGCACCTCGTCGGCTTCCTTGAGGCGGCCGTTGTCGGCGAGCGAGCGGCCATAGGCGCCGAGCAGTTCGCGGTCGTCGGCGTTGGCCAGCACGGCGCCCTGCAGCACGGCCAGCGCCTGGGCGTTCTGATCGAGCGCGCGCAGCGCCCGCGCATAGCGGAAGGCGGCCGTGCGATCCTTGGGATTGGCCTCGTAGCGCTGGCCCCAGCTCCGCGATTCGGCGCGCCAGTCGGCTGGCTCGCGGCTGGTCTGGCCGCCGATCGAGCCGGTGACGTCGCCGGGTCCGCCGGCGCTCTGGCAGCCGCCGAGCGCAAGCCCGATCAGGCAGGTCGCGGCGAGCAGCCGGGGACGAACCGAAATCTTGCCGCTTTGCCGGGATTGGCCGTTGAACATGGGCATGACCGCCTCGCCACGATGAAAATCTGGTCGATCCGGTGATAAAGCGTTAACCCTAATGCTTCCTTAACCGGCCGCCCGCGCCGGGCCTCGCGTTCTCTCCTGGTCGTCTCAGCCGTGCACAATCTGCTTCTCGCTTCCGCGCCCGCCGCCGTTCCGGTCCATGTCGTCTCGAAAGCCGGCTGGGCCGCGCTGTCGGAGCGGCTTTCGCCCGAGGCTTCGCGCTTCGCGCAGGCCCAGGGCTTCGCGGCCCGGCCGGGCCACCATCTCGTCCTGCCCGACGCGTCGGGCGCGGTCGCCGCCGTGCTGCTCGGGGTCGAGCCGGGGACGGCGCGCCGGCGCGACCCGTTCGCGCCCGGCCGGCTCGCGGCCATCCTGCCCGCCGGCGACTATGCGCTGACGGGCGAGATCGACGATCCCGACCTCGCCGCGCTGGGCTGGCTGCTCCAGGCCTATCGCTTCGACCGTTACCGCAAGCCGCAGACCCCGGCCGCCCGGCTGCTGGTTCCCGATGGCGTCGACGGCGCCGAGATCAGCCTGATCGCGCAATCGGTCGCGCTCGCCCGCGACCTCGTCAACACGCCGGCCAATGATCTCGGCCCGGCCGAGATCGAGGCCGCCATCGTCGCGCTCGGGCGCGAATGCGTGGCGGGCGTGGCCAGCATCGTCGGCGAAGAGCTGCTGGCGCGCAACTTTCCGATGATCCACGCCGTTGGTCGCGCCTCGCCGCGCGCGCCTCGCCTCATCGATCTGGTCTGGGGCGATCCTGCCCA
>JAKFWE010000045.1 GCA_021732895.1 Allobosea sp.
CAAGAAGGGCGTCGTCGGCAAGTTAGTCGAATTCTTCGGACCCGGCCTGCCATACCTGACGCTGGCCGACCGCGCCACCATCGCCAACATGGCCCCGGAATACGGCGCGACCTGCGGCTTTTTCCCCATCGACGGCGAGACGCTGAACTATCTGGAAACGACCGCGCGCAAGCCCGCCCGCGTCGCGCTGGTCGAGAAATACGCCAAGGCGCAGGGCCTCTTCGCCACCCGCGCGACGCCGGACCCGGTCTTCACGGACACGCTGGAGCTCGATCTGTCCACGGTCATGGCTTCGATGGCCGGGCCCAAGCGCCCCGAAGGCCGCGCCGATCTCGGCGCGATCAAAGCCGGCTTCGCCGCCGCGATGGACGCCGAATACAAGAAGGGCGTCGAGCTCGGCCGCAGGGTCAAGGTCGAGGGCAAGCCCTTCGATCTCGGCCATGGCGACGTCGTCATCGCCGCGATCACCTCCTGCACCAACACCTCCAACCCCTCCGTGCTGATGGCGGCCGGCCTGCTGGCGCGCAACGCCGTGGCGAAGGGCCTGAAGGTCAAGCCCTGGGTCAAGACCTCGCTGGCCCCGGGCTCGCAGGTCGTGGCGGAGTATCTCGCCAAGGCCGGCCTGCAGAAGGATCTCGACAAGCTCGGCTTCAACCTGGTCGGCTTCGGCTGCACGACCTGCATCGGCAACTCCGGCCCGCTCCCGGCCGAAATCTCGAAGACCATCAACGAACAGGGGCTGATCGCCGGCGCCGTCATCTCCGGCAACCGCAATTTCGAGGGACGCGTCTCGCCGGACGTGCAGGCCAACTACCTCGCCTCGCCGCCGCTGGTCGTCGCCTACGCATTGGCGGGGTCCGTTCAGATCGACCTGACGACGCAGCCGCTCGGCCATGACAAGGCCGGAAACGCGGTCTTCCTGAAGGACATCTGGCCGAGCAACAAGGAGGTTCAGGCCTTCATCGCCAAGAACGTCACCAGGGCGATCTTCAAGGCGAAATACGCCGACGTCTTCAAAGGCGACGCCAACTGGCAAAAGGTCAAGGTCCCGACCGGTCAGACCTATGCCTGGGACGACAAGTCGACCTATGTGCAGAACCCGCCCTATTTCCAGGGCATGGCCAAGACGCCGAGCCCGGTGACCGAGATCGTCGGCGCGCGCATCCTCGGCCTGTTCGGCGACAAGATCACCACCGACCACATCTCGCCGGCCGGCTCGATCAAGGCCGCCTCGCCGGCCGGCAAATACCTGATGGACAACGGCGTCGCGGTCGCCGACTTCAACCAGTACGGCACGCGGCGCGGCAACCACGAGGTGATGATGCGCGGCACCTTCGCCAATATCCGCATCCGCAACCACATGATGGGGCCGAACGGGCGCGAGGGCGGCTACACGATCCATTATCCCAGCAAGGAAGAGCTGCCGATCTACGACGCCTCGATGCGCTACCAGCAGGAGAAGGTGCCGCTGGTCGTCTTCGCCGGCGTCGAATACGGCAACGGCTCCTCGCGGGACTGGGCCGCCAAGGGCACCAACCTGCTCGGCGTCAAGGCCGTGATCGCCCAGAGTTTCGAGCGCATTCACCGCTCCAACCTGGTCGGCATGGGCGTCGTGCCCTTCACGCTGGCGGAAGGCGCGAGCTGGGCGTCGCTCGGCCTCAAGGGCGACGAGACGGTGACGATCCGGGGCCTCGCCACGGTCAAGCCGCGCCAGATGCTGGAGGCCGAGATCACCGCGGCCGACGGCAAGGTCCGGAAAGTCCCGATCCTGTGCCGCATCGATACGCTGGACGAGCTGGACTACTTCAGGAACGCCGGCATCCTGCAATACGTGCTGCGCGGCATCGCGGCGTAGTCCGCAAATCCGGGAACCGCTTCCGAGACGGGACTTTGGCGCATGGGCTGGTCGGCCCCGGGGCCGACCATGACGCCGAGGTTGTTCTCTCTCGTCCCCGGGTGTAAGGGGGCGGTCCAGTCATCCTCGGCGGGGGGCTCAGGCGCTGGCGCGGGATGACTCGCGCCCGGATGTCTTTCGCCTCCGCCTGCTTCAAGACGGGAGCACCCGCATGTCCGCCACCTTCGAGACGGTCGCCGGAATCATTTCCGAGACCTGTGACATCCCGCGCGAGAAGATCACGCCGCAGAGCCATGCGATCGATGATCTCGGCATCGATTCGCTCGCCTTCCTCGACATCGCCTTCGCGATCGACAAGGCCTTCGGCATCAAGCTGCCGCTGGAGCAGTGGACCCAGGAGGTCAATGAGGGCAAGGCCCCGGCGGAGCAGTATTTCGTGCTCGAGAATCTGTGCCTTCGCATCGACGAACTCGTCGCCGCCAAAGCGGCCTGAGCCGCATGTCGGGCCGGCTTGAGCCCGGACGCGCCAGCCGTTAGAGCATAGCCGGCGATCTGGCCGGTTCGGCTCCGCCCGCGCCAGCGACGAACGGAACTGCATGCGCCTCGAATATTTCGACATGATCGACACGGTGGTGGCGTTCTCGCCAGCGGAGAACCGTATCGAAACGCGCTCGACCGTGCCGGCGGCGCCGGCGAGCCCTGTCTTCGAGGGCCATTTTCCCGGCCGGCCTCTGGTGCCGGGCGTGCTCCTGACCGAGACGATGGCGCAGGCCTCGGGCTATCTGCTGCTGGCGCTGAACCGGCTGGAGCAGATGCCCTTCCTGATGACGATCGACAAGGCCCGTTTCCGCACCTTCGTCGAGCCCGACGCGGTGCTCGACGTCGCGGCCGAGCTGGTCATTGAGGGCTCGGGATACGCCGCGACGCGGGCCAGGATCGCGATCGCCGGCAAGGCCGTCTGCGACGCCGAGCTGCGCTTCCGCCTGATGCCCTTCCCGGCCGACATGCGCGCACTGATGGAGCGGCGCATGGCGGCGATCGGGCTGGTCCCGGAGCCGGCATGAGCCGCGACGTCGTCATCACCGGAATCGGCCTGGCGAGCAGCCTCGGCGAGGGCGTCGAGGCCCACGCCGCCGCGCTGGCCGTGGGCGCGCCGCCCGTCGTCG
The DNA here is from genome assembly GCA_021732895.1 of Allobosea sp. Taxonomy (GTDB): domain Bacteria; phylum Pseudomonadota; class Alphaproteobacteria; order Rhizobiales; family Beijerinckiaceae; genus Allobosea. Next base: position 3,022 of record JAKFWE010000045.1, read on the forward strand.
ACGCCGCGACTTTCGCGCCCTACCCGGTGCACAGGCTGAAACCGCTCGAACTCGACCGCCAGATCCCGAAGAAATCGGACCAGCGCCAGATGGAGCCATGGCAGCGCCTCGGCGTCTATGCCGCCGGGCTCGCGCTCGACGACGCCGGGCTGAAGGAGGATTCCGAGGCCAAGGCGACGCTGCAGGTCGTTGTCGCCGCCGGCGGCGGCGAGCGCGATCATGCGGTCGATTCCGCCATCTTGAGCGGGCTTCGCGGCGCCAATCAGCCCGGCTCCTTCCTGAACGAGCGCCTGATGGGCGATCTTCGCCCCACGCTGTTCCTGGCCCAGCTTTCGAACCTGCTCGCCGGCAACATCGCCATCGTCCACGGCGTCACCGGCGCCTCGCGCACCTTCATGGGCGAGGAGCAGGCCGGCGTCGACGCCGTCCGCATCGCCCATGCGCGCGTCGCCGCCGGGCAGGCCGAGGTCATGCTGGTGGGCGGCGCCTACAACGCCGAACGCCGCGACATGCTGCTGCTGCTCGAACTGGGCGGCTTCCTGCGCCATGGCGATTTCGCTCCGGTCTTCGCCCGCCGGGACGGGCCGGGCGCCGTGACCGGCAGCGCCGGCGCCTTTCTGGTGCTCGAATCGGCGGAGCGGGCCGCGAGGCGCGGCGCGAGGGCGCATGCCGCCCTGGGCGGCGTCGTCGCCGCGCGCAGCCGTCGCGCTCCGGGGTCGGTCGAGACGACGCTGCGCGGCCTGCTCGGCGGCTTCGGCCTGCTCGGCCGGGACGTGCTCGCCGTCACGGCCGCGAGCGGCGCCGCCGCGATCACGGACGAGGAGGCCGCCGCCATCGCCGCGACAGGGCCGTCGCGCCGCGTCGCGACCGGCGATCTCGTCGGCCATGCCCTGGAGGCGGCCTTTCCGGTTTCGGTCGCGCTCGCCGCCGCCGCCCTCTCGACCGGGCAGGCCGGGCAGGCCATCGTCACCGGCGCCGGCCACTGGCGCGGCGAAGGCGCGGCGCATCTAATGAAAGCTTGAGGAGGCGGCGATGAGCGCCAGGCACAGGGACGCGAGAGGCCGGCCGGTCGTCGCCGTGACGGGGCTCGGCATCGTCACATCGCTCGGCCAGGGCAAGCAGGCCAACTGGGAGGCTCTGAGCGCCGGCCGATCCGGCATCCACGCGATCGAGCGCTTCCCGACCGAGGGTCTGCGCACCACCATCGCCGGCACCGTCGACACCCTGTTCGACGGCCCGTTCGCCGCACCGGAGCTTTCCGAGAAGCTGGCGACGCTCGCCGCGCAGGAGGCGATCGACCAGAGCGGCCTCGCGGCGCCCGGCGATTTTCCGGGCGAGCTGTTCATGGCGGTGCCGCCGGTCGAAATGGAGTGGCCGCAGAAGCAGGAACTCGCCGCCACGATCGAGGGAGAGGTCGATTACGACGGGCTGCTGCGCGCCGCCGCCTCGCAGCGCTACAGGGCGATGCACGAGATGTTCCTGTTCGGCGCCGTCGCCGACCACATCGCCGAGCGCTTCGGCACGAAGGGCTCGCCGATCTCGCTCTCGACCGCCTGCTCTTCGGGCGCGACCGCGATCCAGATGGGCGTCGAGGCGATCCGGCGCGGCGAGACGCAGGCCGCGCTCTGCATCGGCACGGACGGCTCGGTCCATGCCGAGGCGCTGATCCGCTTCTCGTTGCTCTCGGCGCTCTCGACCCGTAACGACCCGCCCGAAGCCGCCGCCCGGCCGTTCTCGAAGGATCGCGACGGCTTCGTCATGGGCGAGGGCGCGGGCGCGCTCGTGCTGGAGGATTACGACCACGCGCTGGCGCGCGGCGCGACGATCCTCGGCGTCGTCGCCGGCTGCGGCGAGCGCGGCGACGGCTTTCACCGCACCCGCTCCAGCCCGGACGGCAAGCCGGCGATCCTGGCCATGCAGGATGCGCTGGAGGACGCCGGCCTGAAACCCGACGACGTCGATTACATCAACGCCCACGGCACCTCGACGCCGGAGAACGACAAGATGGAGGCGATGTCCTGCGCCGCCGTCTTCGGCGAGCGCATGGCGCGCCTGCCGATCTCGTCGAACAAGTCGATGATCGGCCATACCTTGACCGCCGCCGGCGCGGTCGAGGCCGTGATCTCGTTCATGACCATCGCGAACGGCGTGATTCCGCCGACGATCAACCATGCCAACCCCGATCCCGCGATCATGCTCGACGTGGTGCCCAACACCGCGCGGCAGGCGCAGGTGCGCACGGTGATATCGAACTCCTTCGGCTTCGGCGGCCAGAACACCTGCCTCGTCCTGACCGCGGCCCCGTTCGTTCCGGAATCGCGCGCGTGAGCAGGATCCTCGTCACAGGCGGCGCCAAGGGCGTCGGCGCGGCGATCGTGCGCGCGCTGGCGGCGGCAGGCCACGACGTCGATTTCACCTACCGCTCATCCGGCGAACAGGCGAAGGCTCTGGCTTCCGACATCGCGCAGGCCCATCCGGAGCGGACGATCGCGGCGCTGCCGCTCGATCTCGCCGACAAGGCCGCGCTCGACGCCTTCTGCGAGAGCCGCGAGGGCGAGGGTTATTTCGGCTTGATCCACAATGCCGGCCAGCCTTACGACATGCTGGCGGCGATGATGGCGCAGGACAGGGCCGAGGCCGCGATGCAGGTCAATTTCTGGGCCTTCACCCGCCTCGCGAAGAGCCTGATGCGGGCCATGATCCGCGCCCGCTCCGGGCGCATCGTCGCCATCGGTTCGGTCGCGGCCCTGCGCGGCAACCCCGGCAACGCGGCTTATGCCGCCTCCAAGGGCGCGCTGATCTCCTACTGCAAGACGCTCGCGGTCGAGACCGGCAGGCGCGGCGTCACGGTGAACGTGATCGCGCCGGGCTTCGTCGACACCGACATGATGGCGCCCTACGCCGCCTATCGGGTCAAGATGGAGGGGCAGATCCCGGCAGGGCGATTTGCACGACCCGAGGAGGTGGCGGGGCTGGCCGCTTTCCTGATGAGCGAACCGGCCGCCTACATCACCGGAACCGTGCTGCCGATCGATGGCGGGGTGTCGGCGCAGCTCGGCGTGCATCGCTGAGATCGGCGGTTCGCGCCGGTTACCGGCGCCTCCTGGATCCGCCCCTACCGCATCCGTGGCGGCCGCGTCGAAATCCGGGCCGCGCTCCACAGCTCAGGCGCGGTCCATCCGGACGATCCCGGTTCGATTCACGCTTGAGCCCAGCCTCCCCTTGCGTCACAACTCCCCTGCGACGACCCTGGAGACTGCATCGATGAGATCGCTGCTGATCATGGCCGCTTGCGCTGCCGCATGGCTCGCCACGCCCGTCCTGGCCCAATCCCGCGCCGCCGACGCCATTCTGATCCTCGACGCCTCGGGATCGATGTGGGGGCAGGTCGAGGGGCAGACCAAGATCGTCGCCGCGCGCAAGGCGGTCGATACGATCCTCGCCCGCTGGAAGCCCGCCGACAGGCTCGGCCTGATGGCCTATGGCCACCGCGCCAATGGCGAATGCCGCGACATCGAGCTCGTGGTTCCCGTCGGCCCGATCGACGCCGGCGCGGTCCGGGGAGCCGTGCAGCGCCTCAACCCGCGCGGCAAGACGCCGATCGCCGCCTCCCTGCGCGAGGCCGCGGGCATCCTGAAGCACACCGAGAACAAGTCGACGGTCATCCTCGTCTCCGACGGCATCGAGACCTGCGATCCCGACCCGTGCGCCGTGGCCGCCGAGCTGAAGAAAGCCGGCGTCGGCTTCACCGCCCATGTCGTCGGCTTCGACGTCACCGATCCGCTCGCGAAAACGCAGTTGCAATGCATCGCCCGGGCGACCGGCGGCGTCTATCTCGACGCGCGGAACGCGGCTGGGCTCGACGGCGCCATGACGCGCGTCGCCCAGGCTGCCCAGGGACAGAAGGTGGCGAGCGAAGCGCCCGCCGCCGCGCCCCGCGCCCGCGATCCTTTCGAGGGCCGGAATCTGCGCGCCACGGCCCGGCTCGCCGAGAACTCCGACCCGTTGACAGACCCGCGCCTCGTCTGGACGCTGTTTCGGCCCGATGCCGAGGCCAAGGCCGGCGAGCATGTGCAGACGGAATATGCCGCCCGCCTCGCGATCGCCGCGCCGGCAGGCGACCATATCCTGCGCGTCGAATACGGCTCCGTCACCCGCGACGTGCCCGTCATGATCGATCCAGGGCGCCCGACCACGCTGGACCTCGTCCTCGACGCCGGCTTCGCGACCGCCGAGGGCCGCGTGCCGAACGGGTCGCTCGGAGACCGCGGCATCGTCTGGGAGTTCACCAGTCCCGCCGGCGACCATGTCGTCACCTCCTATGATCCCGTGCCCGCCTTCATCCTGCCGGCCGGCGCCTACCTCCTCAACCTCTCCAAGGGCTATGCGCGCACGCAGCGCAGCTTCACCCTCGCGGCAGGCGACAGCATCAACCTGCCGCTCGATCTTCCGGTCGGCCGGCTGTCGGTCGACGCCGCCTACGCGGCGTCGGGCCCGAAGGTGTCGCAGGGGCTGACCGTCGAAATCTACCAGCCGGCCGGGGAGCAGGAGGAACGCGGCGCCTTCGTCGCGACGCATTACGATCCGCTTTCGGTTTTCGATCTCGCGGCCGGCCCTTACGAGATCGTGGTCGGGGCGGGTGAGGCGCGCCGCAGCGTCAAGGTCGAAATCGCATCAGGACGCAACGAAAGGCGCACCGTGACGCTCGACGCGGGCGTCGTGGCGCTGTCGGCGCCCGGCGCCTCGCGCATCGAGATCGAAGAGGCGCAGCGCTCGATCGAGGGCGCGCGCAGACATGTCCATACGGCCCATGAAGCCCGGATGCAGACCGTGCTCGCCGCCGGAGATTATATCGCCATCGTCTTCATGGACGGCGAAAAGCACTCCGAAACGCCCATCACCGTCATCGGCGGTCAAAGGCTGGAGTGGGAGCTGAAATAGCCTCTCCGCGTGCGCGCTTTTGCGGCGGCGGCCCGGCACGGATTGACGGGCGGGCGCGATTCGTCCGACAGAGCCGGCGAACCATGCCCATGCTCCGAGGACCGCCCATGCGCGCCCTGATGCTCCACGCCGATCGCGATCTCCGTCTCGAGGAGATCCAGCCGCCGCCGCCGCCGTCAGCCGGCGAGGTGCAGATCCGCATCCGCGCCGTCGCGCTGAACTATCTCGACCTCTGGGGCTTTCGCGGCATGGCCTTCGCCAAGCGCAAGATGCCGCAGGCGGCCGGCGTCGAGGCGTCGGGCGAGATCGTCTGCGTCGGCGAGGGCGTCACGAACCTCAAGGTCGGCGACACCGTCACGGCCTATGGCGCGGAGACCTGCGGCCACTGCAAGGCTTGCGTCGAGGGCCGCGACAATCTCTGCGAGAACGTCGCCGGCATCATGGGTTTCCACATCGACGGCTTCGCCCGCGAACTGATCAACAAATCCGCTCGCCTCGTGGTCAAGGCCCCGCACGGCGTCTCCTTCGAGCATGCGGCCTGCGCGCCGATCGGCTTCGGCACCGTGCAGCACATGCTGTTCGACAACGCCAGGCTCGAACCCGGCGAATCGATCCTGATCCATGCCGGCGGCTCGGGCATCGGCACGGCCGCGATCATGATGGCCAAGGCGATCGGCTGCACCGTCTACACCACGGTCGGCGACGACGAGAAAGGCCGCAAGGCCAGAGAACTGGGCGCGGATTTCGTCGTCAACTACAAGACCGAGCGCTTCGAGGGCGAAATCCGCCAGATGACGAAACGCAAGGGCGTCGATGTCGTCTTCGAGCATGTCGGGGCCGACACCTGGAACGGCTCGCTGCTCTGCCTCAAGCGCGGCGGCCGGCTCGTCACCTGCGGCGCGACCTCGGGCGCATCGACCACGATGAACCTGATGCAGCTCTTCCAGCAGCAATACCGCATCACCGGCTCCTTCGGCTGCCGGCTGGAGAACATCGCGCAGTCGCTGGAGAAGATGGCCGGCGGCATGAAGCCGGTGATCGATTCCGTGTTCCCGCTGGAGGATTTCGAGAAGGGCCTGGCGCGGCTCGAGGGTCGTCAGGTCTTCGGCAAGGTCGTCGTCACGTTCTGAGCGCCGCCCGCCCCGCGCCCATGGCGCTTGACGCCACCGGCTTCGTGCCGCAAGTCGCCGGATCATGCCCGGACAGGCTCGAAGCCCGGGCGGACCGGACCGGGGCTGTCTTGAGACGAATCCAACTTCTGGCCGCGCGCGCCGGAGCGCTGGTGATGATCGGCCTGATCCGCGCGCTGTTCGCCGGCCTGCGCCTGCTCGGGCCGGAGCGTTCGAGCGATCTCGGCGGCTGGCTGCTGCGGACCGCCAGCCCGCTGATCCCGGTCAACCGCGTCGCCGTCGCCAATATCCGGGCCGCCTTTCCAGACATGGCGGATGACGAGGTCAGGCGCATCGCGCGCGGCGCCTGGGAGAATCTCGGGCGCACGGCGGCCGAATACGCCCATCTCAAATCCCTGTTCGACTACGATTATCGCAATCCCGATGCGCCTTCGCGCGTCGAGGTCTCCGGCATCGAGCACTTCATCGCGCTCAAGGACGACGCGAGGCCCGGGCTGATCTTCTCCGCCCATCTCGCGAACTGGGAGCTGCCGGCGATCTGCGCGGCCGCCTATGATCTCGAGACCACCGCCGTCTTCCGCGCGCCCAACGACCCGGCCGTCGCCGCGATCATCCACGAAATCCGCTCCGGCGCGATGGACGGACTCGCGGCGGCGAAACAGGGCGCGGCGTTCGCCATGCAGGGCGTGCTCGAGCGGGGCGGCCATCTCGGCATGCTGATCGACCAGCATTTCACGCGCGGTGTGGTCGTGCCCTTCATGGGGCGTCCGGCGCTGACCAACCCGGTCCTGGCAAAGTTCGCGCGCCGTTTCGACTGTCCCGTCCATGGCGTGCGGGTCATCCGCCTGCCAGACCGGCGCTTCAGGCTCGAACTGACGCCGGCGCTCGACCTGCCGCGCGACGAGGCCGGCGAGATCGACGTCCGGGGCGCGATGGCGATGATGACGGCTGTGGTCGAGGGCTGGGTCCGCGAGAACCCGGAGCAATGGCTCTGGATGCACCGGCGCTGGCGTCCGACCATGATTTCCGCCGACGCGTTGCGTGCCTTCGATCACGGCCCCGTGCGGGCGCCCCGTTTCAAGGCAACGTGATTTCCAAGTGAGGGAGGTTGCGCGCTTCCTTAACTCTCGCACTTTATTGTTTTTCAGAGCTCGAGCCATGATCCCGCGTTTCCGCCTGCTCCTCGCATCAGCCGCCGCGCTCGCCCTGAGCGGCGCGAGCGCCCATGCGCAGAGCCCGGCGACGCAGCCGAAAGCCGTGGTCGAGCTCTTCACCAGCCAGGGCTGCTCCTCCTGCCCGCCGGCGGACGCGCTGTTCGTCGAGCTGTCGAAGAATCCCGAGATCATCGTGCTGACCCTGCCGGTGACCTACTGGGATTATCTCGGCTGGAAGGACACGCTCGGGCAGGAGGCGTTCACCCGTCGCCAGAAATTCTACGCCAAGGCGCGCGGCGACGGGCAGGTCTATACGCCGCAGGCGGTGATCAACGGGGCCTCGCACATGGTCGGCTCGGATGGCGCCGAGATCGACCGCCAGTTGCGCAAGCAGGGCGCGACCGGCCTGAGCGTCAAGATCCAGTTGCAGGAAGAGGCCGGCGCGCTGACGATCCGGCTCGCCGCCACCGAGGGCAGGACCGGCGGCGTCTGGCTGCTGCCCACCCTGCGATCGGCCGTGGTGCCGATCGGACGCGGCGAGAACCATGGCCGCACGGTGTCCTACGCCAACGTCGTTCGCGGCATGGTCAAGATTGCCGAATGGGACGGCAGGGAGGCGGTGCTCACCGCGCCTCTGGCGGCGACGCGGACGGCCGATTCCGATGGCTACGTGGTCATCGTCCAGGCCGATCAGCCGACCAGCTACGGCCAGATGCCGGGCGTGATCATCGGCGCGGCCCGCAGCCTGCGCTGAGGCGCTACAGCAAGACCACCTTGTTGGGCAGTTCGTCGATGTCGTCGGCGGTCGATGGCGCATGGCTCGCCAGCACCCGCCCGATCGCCGTCACGGCCTCGACCAGACCGTCGCGCAACCGGTCCTGCCGGGCCGCGTCGAGCAGGGCCGACACCACGCCCCGCCAGACCGATTCGTCGATCGCGCCGTCGAGGCCGGTGTCGACGAGCACCTCGGCATAGCGCTCCTGCAGCGCCACATAGAGCAGCACGCCGGTGCGCGCCCGGGTCCGTGTCAGGCCGCGCGCGGTGAACTCGCGCAGGGCGGCGTCATGGGCGCGGCGGCGCTTGACGAAACCCGGCACGAAACGGCCGCCCCTGCCGTACCAGAGCAGCGCGCCGACCAGCAGGACGGCGCAGACCAGCTGGATCAGGAAGATGCGGGGCGCGCTGGTCGCGGTCATCGCCAGCAGCGGCCAGGGCACGAACAGCGCCAGCGTCAGCGCCATCACCAGCGGCACGGAACGATAGCTGCCCGCCGCCCGGTCGATCACCACGATGATCTCGCCGGAAGTCAGCGTCTCGGCCTGCGCGACCGCGTCGGCGACCGCATCCCTGTCGTTGGAATCCATCACCAGTCTCCCGATGCGCCGCCACCGCCCGACGAGCCGCCCCCGCCGGAAAATCCGCCCGAACTCGACCCGGAGCTCCAGCTCCCGCCGGACGATCCCGTGCTCCAGCCCGAGGAGGTCGACGCCGGCAGCGTGATCCAGCGCCCGTCGCGCGTGCGGTGCCGACGTCCGGGGCCCGGTCGTCCAGCCGCCCGGATCGCGCCGAAGACGAGGAAGATGATCATCAGCATCATGACGATGACGGCGACCGTCTCCATCGTCGATGATTCGTCGTCGCGCACCACGGCGCGGCGCTGCCATTCATCCGCGTCGCCGGTCAGGATGGTCAGGATGGCGTCGACGCCGGCCTCGACGCCGCCCGCGAAATCGCCGGCCTTGAATCGCGGCGCCACCGCCGTGGTGATGATGACTTTCGACAGCGCGTCGGTCAGCGCGCCCTCCAGCCCGTAGCCGACCTCGATGCGGACCTTGCGCTCGGCCGGGGCGACAAGCAGCAGCACGCCGTTGTTCTTGGCGCCGTCGCCGAGCGTCCAGAAGCGGAACAGGCCGTTGGCGAAATCCTCGACGCCGACGCCCTGCAGGGAGGGCACGGTCGCGACCACGATCTGGTCTGTGGTCTTGTCCTCATGGGCCTTGAGCTTGCCCTCGATGCGCTGGCGGGCTTCCGCGCCGATCAGGTTCGCGCCGTCAGTGACGCGGCCGGTCAAGGGTGGGTAGGCGGGCTGGGCCAGGGCGAAACTGCCGACAATGATCAGGAAGAGCAGGGACAGGCGCGGGAGAACCCCTCCCCCTCCGGGGGAGGGTTCCCTGCGCTTTGTTCTGATGGCGACCGCCACGCCTCAGAACTTCACCGCAGGCGGACGCTCGGCTCCGGCGGTGGCGGCAAATGTCTCCATCGCCTTGGCGCCCCAGAACAGCCTGGCCCAGATCACGCCGGGAAAGGTACGGATCTCGGTGTTGAAGGCCTGCACCGCCTGGATGTAGTCGCGTCGCGACACGGCGACGCGGTTCTCCGTGCCCTCTAGCTGCGACTGCAGGGCGAGAAAGTTCGCGTTGGATTTGAGCTCGGGATAGCGCTCGACCGTGACGAGCAGCCGCCCGATCGCGCCGCCGAGCTGGCTCTGAGCGTCCTGATACTCCTTGAATTTCGCCGGATCGGTGATCGTCGAGGCGTCGACCTTGACCGATGACGCCTTGGCGCGGGCCTCGACCACGGCGGTCAGCACCTCGCGCTCCTGCGCCGCGAAACCCTTCACCGTCTCGACCAGATTGGGGATCAGGTCGGCGCGGCGCTGATACTGGTTCTGCACGTCGGCCCATTTCGCCTTGGCCGCCTCCTCCAGCGTCGGAACGGTGTTGACGCCGCAGCCGGCCAGCGCGAGGCCGAACAGGGCGGCGAGCATGAGCGGAAGGCGGCTTCGGATACGGAGCGGGAGGGAAATCGGCATCGGAAGGCCTCTTGCAGCGCGGCATGCGAAAACCGGATGGTCGCCGACCTTAGCGCCGCCTCTCGACGCCTCCAAGACATCAACGCGCATGGCGCGAGGCGATGCAGGCGCGCTAGTCTCGTGCGCCTGGGCCGGAGATCGATCATGAACCGCTGGATTTTGACGCGCCGCGCCGCCGGCGCCCTGTTCTGTCTCGGGCTGGCCATCGGGCCGGCGACAGCGCAGACGCTCGCGCCCGCGCCGGAAGGCTCGACAGGGCGAATCGCGAAGACCTCGGCCGCGGCGCAGCGCCACATGGTCGCCGCCGCGAATCCGCTCGCCGCCAACGCCGGCCGCGAGATCCTGCGGGCCGGGGGCAGCGCCGTCGATGCGGCGATCGCGATTCAGCTCGTGCTCAACCTGGTCGAACCGCAGAGCTCCGGCATCGGCGGCGGCGCGTTCCTGCTGCACTGGGACGAGGCGAAACGGGAGGTCGTCACGCTGGACGGGCGCGAGACCGCGCCCGCCGCCGCCAGGCCTGGCCGCTTCCTCGGCGCGGACGGCAAGCCGATCCCGTTTCGCCAGGCCGTGGTCGGCGGGCTTTCGGTCGGCGTGCCGGGCACGGTGAAACTGCTGGAGGAGGCGCATCGGCGCTGGGGCAGGCTGGCGTGGGCGGCGGTGATCGCGCCGGCCATCGCGCTGGCCGAAGAGGGTTTTGCAATCTCGCCGCGCCTGAACGGGCTTCTCGCGCGCGAGACCGCGCTGAAGAGCGATCCGCGCGCCGCCGCCCATTTCTACGAGCCCGACGGCAAGGCCAAGGCGGTCGGCACGGTGCTGAGAAACCCCGCCTTCGCCGCGACCTTGCGCGAGATCCAGGCGAAGGGCACGGCCGCCTTCTATGAAGGACCGGTCGCACAGGACATCGTCGCGACCGTGACCGGGCATGCGGCCAACCCCGGCGACATCACCTTGGCCGATCTCTCCGGCTACCGCGTCGTCGAGCGCGCGCCCGTCTGCGGGGCCTATCGCGTCTGGCGCGTCTGCGGCATGGGGCCGCCGAGTTCGGGCGCCGTCGCGGTCCAGCAGATGCTCGGCATTCTGGAGACGCGCGACATGGCGCGGCTGGGCGCCGGCGCGGAGGCCGCTCACTGGTTCAGCGAGGCCGGCCGGCTCGCCTTCGCCGACCGGGCGCTCTATCTCGCCGATCCGGCGTTCCTGAGCGTGCCGACGGCGGGACTGATCGACCGCGACTATGTCCGGGCCCGCGCCGAGCTCGTCAGTCCCGGGCGCTCCATCGGCCGGGCCAGGGCCGGCGAGCCGCCCAACAAGCGCGCGCTGCTGCTCGCGCCCTCGGACGGCGTCGAGAACGGCACCAGCCATATCTCGGTGATCGACGAAGCCGGCAACGCCGTCTCGATGACCACCACGATCGAGGATGGTTTCGGGGCGCGGCTGATGACGGCGGGCGGCTTCCTGCTCAACAACGAATTGACCGATTTCTCGTTTCTGCCCGAGGAGGACGGCAAGCCCGTCGCCAACCGTGTCGAGCCCGGCAAGCGGCCGCGCTCCTCGATGGCCCCGACTTTGGTCTTCGACGCCTTCGGGCGGCTCTACGCCGTCGTCGGCTCGCCCGGCGGCAGCCAGATCATCGGCTATGTCGCCAAGACGCTGGTGGCGCTGCTCGACTGGAGGATGGACCCGCAACAGGCGGTCGATCTCGGCAATTTCGGCAGCCGCAACGGCCCGACCGAACTGGAGAAGGGCACGGAGGCGGAAGGCTGGAGGGCGGCGCTGGAGGCGAAGGGACACGAGATCAGGCTGATCGAGATGACTTCGGGCATCCAGGCGATCGTCAAGACGCCGGAGGGGTTTTTGGGCGGCGCGGATGGGAGAAGAGAGGGTGTAGCGGTTGGGGATTGAAAAGCGAGGCTATCCCTATCCCAAAGCACTCTGTAGTTCATTTAGCGTCATAAATTTGACTTCGTATTCGCGCGCAAGCCATGATCTCCCTCCAGCGTCGAAAATCGATTTCACGGAGGACTTAGCAAGGTCGTTCGTACAAAGAACATCAATTCCATAAGCTATGTGTGCAGCAACGGTTTCGCCATCGGCCCACTCCGCGCATGCCTTTTGGAATTTCTTTTCGTCGATATTGGCGCTAGCGTTGATCGACCATCCGCCGATGTCATCGAAGGATTTTTTGCCAACCCCTCGCTGCTCAATGGCGTGTGCAGCGAGGATTTGTTTGCCCTCTCTATCGACAATTCCTGAGTCCGACACAAAGGCTTCTGGATTACGTATTTCAGGGGGCGCAGGAAGCCCCATCCAAGCTTGGGCACGAAGCAGTTTTACTCCACATTCAAATGCATGGTGAAGCTTCGTACGCTGTTGGCTTGGTAAACCCGGATGAAGTTCGTCTTTAGGCCCCATGGACATAAGCAGCACCATTTTGCCGTCTGAGTGCGGCTGAGGGCCCCCAAACGTCACACCAAAATGCGGCCGAGAGAAATAGTTTTTACGGTCAATTTTGCGGATCGCCTCAATCCGAAAGCCAATCTCGCAGATATAGGCTTCAATTCGAGATTCGATCACAGCTTGTCGAATACCTCGATAGCTGTCGTTTGATTCGTCAAAAACCGCCTCCCAGGCATTGCTGTCGAACGTCACACGCATCCGCTCTCTCCATCAGGCGAGAAGAGAACATATATCGAACACGTAGGTCGAGCAATCTTGCCTCGCCCGCGCAGGCGGTTCGCAAAAAACTAGTTGGGGGAAGCTATGGCGAGCGCCGCTCCCCGCC
>JAKFWE010000491.1 GCA_021732895.1 Allobosea sp.
GCAATGCTGCGCCACCGAGAAGGGGTGCGCGCCATGGGTCTTGCCGTTCCAGCGCGCGACGCGGGCGAGGCCATGGGCGATGTCGGCGATCTCGATGTCGAGCGGCGAGGGGTCGAGCAGATCGAGCCGGCGGCCGGACAGCATGCGCTGCCAGGCGCGCGGCGGGGGTGTTTCCCTCGCCATGTCAGGCCGCCGGCCGCACGTCGCGCGCCAGCGCGGCGCATTCCTCGCGGCGGAAGCAGCCGGTGAGATGGTCGTTGACCAGCCCGCAGGCCTCCATGAAGGCGTAGACGATGGTCGGGCCGCAGAAGGTGAAGCCGGCCGCCTTCAACTCGCTGCTCATGGCGACGGAGACCGGCGTCTGCGTCGGCGCCTCCTCATGGGTGCGGAAGGCGTTCTGCGTCACGCGGCCGTCGAGATGCTTCCAGAGGAAGTCGGCGAAGGGCTGGCGCTCGCTGATCGCGAGATAGGCCCGCGCGCTCCTGATCGCGCCCTCGATCTTGCCGCGATGGCGGACGATGCCGGCGTCGGCCAGCAGGCGCTGGACGTCGGCCTCCGTGAAGCGCGCCATCGCTTCCGGCTCGAAGCCGGCGAAGCCGGCGCGGAAAGCCTCGCGCTTGCGCAGAATGGTGATCCAGGAGAGGCCGGCCTGAAAGCCGTCGAGGATGAGCTTCTCGAACAGGGCGCGGCTGTCATATTCCGGCACGCCCCATTCGGCGTCGTGATAGGCGAGGTAGAGCGGGTCCACGCCCGGCCAGACGCAGCGGAACTTGCCGTCGGGACCGGCGACGGCTTCGCGGCCGCTCACGCCGCAGCCCCGAAACCCGGCTCGCCTGGGAAGGGAAAGCGGATGAAGTCCGGCTTTTCCAGCGTGAAGGCGAGGCCGCCGGCGTCGAGCGTCTCGCCCGCCGCCAGCGCGTCGGCGACGCGGTCGAGCCGCAGCAGGGCGAGTCCGCGCCCGTTGGCGCAGGAGCCGACCGTGCCGAGCGTCTTGCCGCCCGCCGTCGCCTCGACGCCCATTTCGGTGACGAGGCCTTCGGTGAAGACGATGGGCACGATGCGGGTGCGCGCCGTGCCGCGATGCTGCATGCGCGAGACCACCTCCTGGCCGATATAGCAGCCCTTCCGGAAGGAGACGCCTCCGGTCTGGTCCAGCAGGGCCTCGTGGGGGAACGCGTCGCCGTAGATGAAATCACGCCCGCCATCGGGGATGCCGAGGCCGATGCGGCGGGCATGGTAATCCTCCATGTCGGCCGGTGCGACCGTCGCGACGTCCTCGCGATCGGTGATGGCGCGCTGGCCAAGGGCCGGCAGGCGCGGGTCGGCGTAGACCAGCCCCGCCTCCTCTGGCAGGGCCGCGCCGTCGCTGGAGGCGATCACGGCGCTGGCCGCGGTCAGGTCGTCGAGCGCCACCATGGCGCGCAGCTTGTAGAGCTTCAGGCGCTTCATCAGATCCTGCGTCTGGAGCAGCGGCGCATCGAGCAGGAAGCCGCCGCCATCCTCGTCGGGTATCGCGATGACGAAACAGTCGCTGATGATCTTGCCCTGCGGCGTCAGGAGCGCGCCATAGCCCGCCCGCGCGGGCGTCACGGCGTCGATGTCGCTGGTCAGCAGCCCCTGCAGGAAGCTGCGCGCGTCCGCGCCGGAGACGCGAATGACGCCACGATCGACGAGATGGGCTGCGGGCATGGTCGTTTTGCTCTTCAAGTCGGTGCGGCCTCGTCATTGCGAGCGCAGCGAAGCAATCCAGGGAGACGTCGAGCAGGCGGTTCTGGATTGCTTCGCTGCGCTCGCAATGACGGTTGGCGATCGTCCGATAGGTAAGCCCAGCGCGCCGCGTTCTCAACTCGCCTGCGCGCGATCTTTCCGGTAACCCGTCTTCATCCGCTGGCGAACCACGCGGTCATCCTGGGTTGGCGAGGCTGCGCCGCTTGTCCGGGATGACGGAATGGTTCGACATGATCGCAGAACCAATTCCGGAGACCCGCCATGCCGCAAACCTATGACGTCGTCCTCAAGGGCGGCACGGTGGTGAACCAGGACGGGCGGGTGCAGCGCGATCTCGGCATCGTCGGGAGCAAGATCATGGCGCTCGGCGATCTCTCGCGCGCCTCGGCCGGAGAGGTGGTCGATTGCGCCGGCCTGCACATCCTGCCCGGCGTGATCGATTCGCAGGTGCATTTCCGCGAGCCGGGTCTCGACCACAAGGAAGACCTCGAATCCGGTTCGCGGGCGGCCGTGCTCGGCGGCGTCACCTGCGTCTTCGAAATGCCCAACACCAACCCGCTGACGACGAACGCCGGGGCGCTCGAGGACAAGATCGGGCGCGGGCGCCATCGCATGCATTGCGACTTCGCCTTCTGGGTCGGCGGCACGCACGAGAACGTCGCCGATATTCCGGAGCTGGAGCGGCTGCCGGGGGCGGCCGGCATCAAGGTGTTCATGGGCTCGTCCACCGGCGACCTGCTGGTCGAGGACGACGCCGGCGTCGCGGCGATCCTTCGCCAGACGCGACGGCGCGCCGCCTTCCACTCCGAGGACGAGGGCATGCTGCGCGAGCGGATGTCCCTGCGCGTGCCGGGCGATCCGGCGAGCCATCCGGTCTGGCGCTCGCCGGAGGTGGCGCTGACCTGCACGAAACGCCTCGTTCGCATCGCGCGCGAGACCGGCGCGCGGGTGCATGTGCTGCACATCTCCACGGCTGAGGAGATGGCGTTCCTCAAGGACCACAAGGATGTCGCCAGCGTTGAGGCGCTGCCGAACCATCTGACGCTGGTCGCGCCCGATTGCTATCAGCGGCTGGGGACATACGCGCAGATGAACCCGCCGATCCGCGACGATGCGCACCGCCAGCGCATCTGGTGGGGCGTGGAGCAGGGCGTCGTCGATGTTCTCGGCTCCGACCATGCTCCCCATACGCATGAGGAGAAGCACCACGCCTATCCGGCGAGCCATTCCGGCATGCCGGGCGTGCAGACGCTGGTGCCGGTCATGCTCGACCACGTGAACGCCGGCAGGCTGACGCTGGAGCGCTTCGTCGATCTCACGAGCCATGGCCCGCAGCGCATCTTCGGCATCGAGGGCAAGGGCCGGATCGCGGCCGGCTACGACGCCGACCTGACCATCGTCGATCTGAAGCGGCGCGAGACCATCACCAACGCCTGGGGCGCGTCGAAATGCGGCTGGACGCCCTATGACGGCGTCGCCGTCACCGGCTGGCCGGTCGGGACCTATGTGCGCGGGCGCAAGGTGATGTGGGAGGGCGAGCTGACGACGCCGTCGCAGGGCGAGCCGGCGCGGTTCCTCGAGGCGCTGCCGGCCTCCTGATTGCATGCGGGGGTTCGCGGCTGTTTTCGCCGTTCCCGCTCGTCTGCGAGGCGCCATGAGAGAAGCTTTCGTCCACCGCCTGCCGGTCGCGGGGCCCGACGACGTCGCCCCGCTCGATCGACTGATCGCGTCGGGCGCGATCCGGCCGGAGCGCATCGTCGGGATCGTCGGCAAGACCGAGGGCAATGGCTGCGTCAACGACTTCACCCGCGCCTTCGCGGTCAGCGCGCTGAGAACCTGCCTCTCGAAACATCTGGCGCCGGCCGCGCTCGACGCTGTCACCATGGTGATGTCGGGCGGGACGGAGGGCGGGCTGTCGCCGCTGCTGATCGTCTTCGAGGCGGGCGAGGCCGGAAGCGGCGACGCGCCTGCGCTGGCGATCGGACGGGCGCATACGCGGGCGCTGCGTCCCGAGGAAATCGGCACGCTGGCGCAGGTCGAGGTCGTCGCGGCCGGCGTCGCCGCCGCGATGAAGGACGCCGGAATCGGCAGGGCGGACGACGTCCATTTCGTCCAGATCAAATGTCCGCTGCTGACGGCCGACCGGGTCGCGGAGGCGCAGGCGCGCGGGCAGGCGACGCGCACGCGCGATGCGCTGAAATCGATGGCGCTGTCGCGCGCCGCCTCGGCGCTCGGCGTGGCCTCGGCGCTCGGCGAGATCGCCGCCGGGTCGATCGGCGAGGCCGCCATCGGCCTGGACGCGTCGCTCTGGTCCGGCCGGGCCAGCGCCTCGGCCGGCATCGAACTGATGAACCACGAAATCCTCGTGCTCGGCATGAGCGCCGACTGGGCCGGCCCGCTCGCCATCGACCACGGCGTGATGCAAGACCAGATCGACATCGAGCCGGTGCGTGCGGCGCTCGATCGGCTCGGCTTCGCGGCGCAGGGCCAGTTGCCCGCCACGCAGCGCGAGAGGCTGGTGGCGCTGCTGGCCAAGGCGGAGGCCGGGCAGTCGGGCCGTCTTCGCGGCGCGCGCCACACCATGCTCGACGATTCCGACATCTCGGCGACCCGCCACGCCCGCGCCTTCGTCGCCGGCGCGCTCGCGGGGCTCGTCGGCCATGCCGAGCTGTTCGTGTCGGGCGGGGCGGAGCATCAGGGGCCGGACGGCGGCGGCCCGGTCGCGGTCATCGCACGAAAGCCGGGATGACGGTCCGGCTGGCGCCTCAGTCCCAATAGAGGCCGATCTCGTAGATCACCGGTTTCGCGGCGCGCATCTTCGCTGCGTTCGACGCGAATTCCTTGTCGCCAGCGACGTCGTTCTGGACCTTTTCGGGAAGATTGGGCGCCGGCTCGAAACGCACCAGGAGATTGCAGCCGCCCGGGAGCCTGGCAAGTCTGCCGCCGTTCCAACTGGTCGCCGTGCCCGAATAATCCCATTCGAATCCGGTCAGCTTGAACGGCCGTCCGTTCATCGCCTCGACCTCGGCCAGAGGCTGGCCGAGATGGAGCCGGGCCGTCGTTCCCGGCCCGGCGACGCGCCACTCGTGCGATTCCGGCGTCGAGACGGTGTTGTCGAGGACGCGCACCGTGATGGCGTGCAGGCCGGTCCGCTTTTTCTGGTCGTGCCAGCGCACCTCGAGCCGCCGCTTGGGGTTCGAGGCGAACAACACCGTGCCGGTTTCGGTCTCACCCTCGCCGAGCGCGATCTTTCCAACCGAGACCGCGCCGGCGCCGAAGGTCTTGACCAGCGACCGATGCGTCGCCGATTTCGCGATCGGCCCTGCGCAGCTCAGCACCTGCGGGATGTCCTGCGCCGATGCGGACGCGGCGTATACGATGCAGAGCAACACCATCGTCGAGCGATGCATCGTCTTCTCCCCTGTCGGCACGATCCGCCTCAGTGGCGCGTGCCTTGCGAGAACGCTCCGCCGCGCAGCTTCTCGGGCAGGGCCTCCGCGAAGACCGCCGTCGCCTCCTCGCCATAGGTCTCGACCAGCGTGCGGAAGGCGGCGAACAGCGCGGCGTGAGCGAGCGCGTCGGCGTCGAGCCCGTCCTGCTGGGCTTCCGTGAACGCGTCCTCGACATAGCCGTAGGCGACGCGGCGGGCGTCGCCATGATCCTCGACGAGGGTGAGGTCGAGCGGCAGGTCGTCTGGGATGATGGTCATGAAGGCTTCGGGCTCTGCGGCTTTCGGGCTTTCGGCTCTGGCACATCGTTGCGCCGAACCGGCACGATGATGTCGCTTTGCCGATCATCGGCAGCCGGCAATGCATACCAGATCAAGGCCGGCGCGCCACCGCCCGATTTAAGAAAGGTTAATTTCGCCACGCGTTTTTGGTCGATCGGCGGATTCTGTTCGCCCGTGATCTATCCGCCGAAACGGCCGGCCAGACCCCGCGCCAGCTTTTCTCCCTCGCCCGCCAGCCTGCTCGACGCCTCCTGGCTGCCATCGGTGCAGAGCCGGTGGGTGGCGGCATAGGCGCGGAAGCCCCGGTTGAAGGCGCCGGTCAGCCGTTCGCGGCGCGCCGGCGTGCGGCCCTCGGCCTCGAGCAGGGCCGCCATGCGCTCGCGCCAGTCGCGCGCCTCGACGGCGGCGCAAAGCGTGCGCAGATAGGCGAGCGAGCCCATGACCTCGGCGAGCTGGAGCAGTTGCGGCTCGTAGGGCGGCGGCGGCGGCTCGGGAGCGGGCTGTTCGACCGCCGCCGGCGGCGCCGGCGAAGCCGCGGGCCTGCGCTGCGCCTGCGCGTTCGCGGGCAAGATGCCCAGCCAGAGCGCGAGCGCGAGGCAGGCGAGTCGCGCCGTCACGGCCTGTTCCGGGCGTCGTGCAGGATGGCGCTCGCCCGGCGCAGCACCTCTCCGAGCTCGCGCGTCGTCGCCAGGCCGCCGAGCCGCAGCGGATCGGCCCACATCACGGCGCCGGCCTCCGGCCCGGTCGAAGGCTCGCCGGCCAGCCATTCGCCGACGAAAGAGGCGACGACGAAATGATGCGTGACGAGGCCGGCGGCGTCGCGTCCGAAGATCTCGACATGGCGGTTGAAGCCGATCAGCCGGGCGGTGACGCCAACCTCCTCGCGCAGTTCCCGCAGCGCCGCCTGCTCCAGCGTCTCGCCGGGTTCGACCTTGCCGCCGGGCAGCGACCAGAGTTGATCGGCCGGCGGCTTCGTGCGCGTCGCGAGCAGCGCCCTGCCGTCGCGGAACACGGCGATCGAGGCCGCCAGGACAGGGCGCGCCGCCGCCTTGGCCGGGCTCGGAAAGGCGATCACCTTGCCGTCGCTCACACGTGCTGCCCACCGTTGATGTGCAGTTCCGCGCCGGTGACGTAGCTCGAGGCGTCGGTGCAGAGGAAATGGATCGCGCTCGCGACCTCCTTGGTCTGGCCGAGCCGGCCCAGCGGCAGCGTCGCGACGATCTTCTCCGTGCCCGGCGAGAGGATCGCGGTGTCGATCTCGCCCGGAGAGATCGAATTCACCCGGATGCCGAGCGGGCCGAAATCGGCGGCCATCTCGCGCGTCAGGCTCGCCAGCGCCGCCTTCGAGGTGGCGTAGGCCGCCCCGGCGAAAGGGTGGACGCGCGAGCCGGCGATCGAGGTGACGTTGACGATCGCGCCTTTCGCGGCAGTGAGTTCGTCCAGAAGTCCCCGCGCGAGCATGATCGGCGCGAAGAAATTGACCTGGAAGACCTTGTGCCAGTCGTTGAACGAGGTCGTCGCCGCGCCGAGCCGCGCCCCCTTCGGCCCCTTGGGCGAGATGCCGGCGTTGTTGACCAGCGCGTTGAGCTTGCCGCCCTCGGCGGCGAGGCGCTTCTTGATCTCGGCGATGCCGCGCATCGTGTCCTCGGGGTCGCCGAGGTCGATCTGGACATGGTCGTCGGCCCCCGAGGGCCAGGGGCACTTGTCGGAAAAAGCCTGCCGCGAGCAGGACAGGATGCGCCAGCCCGCCATCGCGAACTGCATCACGGTGGCGTGGCCGATGCCGCGGCTGGCGCCGGTCAGCAGCATGACCGGCCGCTTGCCGGCCTCGGTCTTGGGGAAGTCGAATTTCGGCATCGCCATGGCGGCAACCTCAAGGGTAGAGCCGCGCGCGCGACCAGGGCTCGGACGGCGCGGCGCGGCGGAAGACCACGCGATCATGCAGGCGGAAGGCGCCGTCGCGCCAGAATTCGATCGAGACGGGCGCGACCCTGAAACCGGTCCAGTGCGGCGGGCGCGGGATCTCGCCCAGTCCGAACTTAGCCGCGTAGCCGGCGACGGCTTTTTCGAGTGCGAATCTGCTTTCCAGCGGCCGCGACTGCTGCGAGGCCCACGCCCCGATGCGGCTGTCGCGCGGCCGGGAGCGGAAATAGGCGTCCGCCTCGGCGTCGCTCACGGTCGAGACCGGACCGCGGATGCGGACCTGCCGGCGCAGGCTCTTCCAGTGGAACAGCAGCGCCGCCTTGCCCTGCCCGAGCAGCTCCTCGCCCTTCTGGCTTTCGGTGTTGGTGTAGAACACGAAACCCGACGCGTCGTGCCCTTTCAGCAGCACCATGCGGACATTGGGCTGACCTTCGGCGTCGACGGTCGAGAGCGCCATGCCGGTCGGGTCGTTCGGCTCCGAGCGCGAGGCCTCGTCGAGCCAGGCGGCGAACAGGGCGAAGGGCTCGTCGGTCTCGGTGAAGTCACCGGTCGTTAACCGTTCCACGTGTCTAATCCCCGGTGATCATCGGTCCGCATCGGCGAGCGCAGCGTTGAACAGGCCTCAGGCGTCACAACCATATAGGGCAGCGGCGCGGGCGCGCCAAAGCCTTCCTCGCGCGCCGCTGGCATGCGCCCTCCTGCTCGCCCTCGTCAGCGGCGGCTGCTCGATCTCGTTCCCGATCCTCGGCCTGTCGAGCAAGGCCGAGGACGAGGTCGCGACGACCTCGTCGGTGCTGCCGGCGCGGGCCCCGGCGCGCTCCGGCGCGCTCGGCGCGCTCGCCTCGGAACTCGGCGTCGAGGACCTGCGCCGGGCGGACGGCGCGATGGCGCTGGCGCTCGATCCGCAGGGCAACGGCGCGGCGGTGTCGTGGGACAATCCGCAAAGCGGGATCAGGGGCGTGTTCACCCCCGTGGGCGGGCCCTTCCTGCGATCGGACGAAATCTGCCGGGCTTTCATCGCATCCGTTCAGACGCAGGCCGGCCCGTCCCGGCTGCACGGCACCGCCTGCCGGCCTTCGGGCGGCGAGTGGATGGTCAAGGAGACCCAGCCCTGGAAGGGCGCGCACTGAGCGCGCCGCGCCGGCGCATCGCCTGTTGCCTTCCGGCCACACCGTTCCCACATGATGGTCGGGCGGCCCCGCCCGGACCTTCCGGACTGCGGCGTGGCGCCATCGTCAGTGGTTCGAGGTTTTTGAAGCATGCGCGACCCTTACCAGATTCTTGGGATCGCCCGCTCGGCCGACGAGGCGGAGATCAAGAAGGCGTATCGTCGGCGCGCCAAGGATCTGCACCCCGACCGCAACAAGGACGATCCGAAGGCGCAGGACCGCTTCGCCGAGCTCAACGGCGCCTATGAGATTCTCGGCGACGAGGCGAAGCGCAAGCAGTTCGACCGCGGCGAGATCGGCGCCGACGGCAAGCCGAAATTCTCCGGCTTCGAGGGCATGGGCGCCGGCCGGGGCGGGCGCCCCGGGGGCTTCGAGTTCAACTTCGGCCAGGGCGGCGGCGCGCCTTTCGGGCGCGGCGGGCCTGACCCCGGCTTCGACCCGGCCGATATTTTCGGCTCTCTCTTCGGCGACGCGGCCCGGCGCGGCGGCCGGGCGCGGCCCGAGCCGAGGCCCGCGCCGGAGCAGAGCTTCACGCTGGAGGTGACGCTGGCGGAGGCCAATGCGGGCGCCGGCAAGCGCGTCAAGCTGCCCGGCGGGCGCGAGGTCGAGATCACGATTCCCGCGGGCGTCGCCGACGGCAAGACGATGCGCCTGCGCGGACTCGGGCAGGCCGATCCCCATACGGGCGTCAGCGGCGACGTGATGATGACGATCAGGATCAGGCCCGATCAGCGCTTCGTGGTCGATGGGCGCGACCTGCGCGTGCGGGTCGCGGTTCCGCTCGCCGTCGCGGTGCTGGGCGGGCCGATCCATGTGCCGACGCTGACCGGCGCGGTGGAGATGACGATCCCGCCCATGACGGGCACGGCCAGGTCCTTCCGCCTGCGGGGCAAGGGTCTGAGGGGCGAGAAGGGCGAGGCTGGCGATCTGTTCGCGGAGATCGACATCGAGATGCCGGCGGGCGATGCGGAACTGACCGCGCTGATGAAGGCGCGGGCGTGGTGAGAAACGTCCGGACCCGCTCTCGGCGTCGGAAGAGCGTCAGTCCGGCATGCCGGCCCGGCGCAGCGCGTCATGAAGGCGTTGCAGCATCCCCCTGTCGCGCAGCGGATGTCCGGCGATGGTTCGGCTGATCGAGCTGTTCGGCTGCAGCCGGACGAGATCGGCCAAAGCAAGGTGGGCTTGCGCGACGTCGCCGGCGGCGGCGAGCGCGGCGACAAGGTATCGCCGCGGCGTCGTCGCCTCCGGCACGCTCGCCAGCGAACGACGCGCGGCCGCCGCCGACTCGCCGAAGCGGCCGGCGAAGAACAGCGCTGCCGCGCGTACGGATTGCAGGTCCGCCTGAAGCGGCGAGAGCGGATCGAGCCGGTCGGCTTCTTCGATCCGCCGCAGCGCCTGATCGAGGTCTCCGCCCCAGACGGACACCCAGGCGCCCAGCCGCCATGCCTCGGCGCTGCTGGGGTTGAGCCGCAGCGAGAGATCGAGCAGCGCGCCGCCCTCGTCATGCTCGCCCCCGATGATCGCGAGCAGATGACCGCACAAGGCCAGCACCTGCGGGTCGGAACGATCTCCGGCCAAGGCCGCGCGCGCAAGGGCGAGCGTCCTGTTCTTGCCGGCGACCCGGTCCGGTTCGACGCCGAGCCACAGGGTCGTCGCGACGCAGCGCGCCAGCAGCGCCCGCGCCAGCACGAAATGCGGATCGCGCGCCAGCGCCTGTTCCAGGAGCGCGATCGCTTCGCCGTTGCCGCGCGGCGTTCGCGAGTAGTAGCCCGGCAGGGCACGCAAGTAGCAGTCGAACGCGCCGAGATCGGCGGTGCTCCTGCGCAAAACGCGGTCGATCTCGGCCCTGAGCAGGCGCGGTTCGATTGCAGCCGCGATGGCCGCCGTCATCGCCTCGTAGAGATCGACGACGTCGCCGGCGTCGCTCCTGAAGCTGTCCTGCCAGACCTGCCGTCCGGAAGACGCTTCTGTCAGCCGGCAGCGCAGGGTCAGCCGCGCCCCTTCGTCAGCAAACGAACCGTCGATCAGATAACGGACGCCGGGGCGGGCTCCCGTGGCGACCATGTCGCCGCTATCCGCAGAGCAGCTTTGCGCCGCCGAGCCGCTGGCGATGACGGCCAGCCAGCGGAAGAGCGACAGCGCGATCGAGATTTCCTCGACCAGCCCGGTCGCCAGATAGGCCCGGTCGGTTTTGCCGAGCAGGCGAAATGGGAGCACCGCCAAAGACGGCCGGCTGTCGGGAGCCGCTTCCTCCGGTCTGGCCGGCTCATCGCTGTCCAGGCTGAACCGGCAGTCGAGCAGGTAGCCGCGCTTGGGGATATGTCTCAGCAGCCGGCCTTCGCCGTCGTCGAGCGACCGGCGGGCGTCCCTCACAGCCTGGAAGAGGCTGTCCTCGGTGACGTTGACCTTGCCCCAGACGAGGTCAAGCAGTTCCGCCTTGGGCAGCGGCCGTCCTTGCGCCGCCGCCAGCGCGACGAGAAGGTCCAGAGCCTTGGGCCGGATCGCGACCTCGCCGCCATCGCGCCCGAGCAGCCGGCCACGCGACGGCTGCAGCACGAAACCTTCGAACCCGATTGCATGCGGCGCAGGGTTCGCATCGGCAGTGCTGGTTCGCTGATCCTCGCGCATGGTGCGATTTCAGCACAGCTTCAGCGGGCTGTCAGGACGCCGCTGTGCTCTTGGTGACAGGATCGGCGATATCGAAACCCCGCCGAGGACCATCGCCATGAACGCCGCCTGCTCACATCGCCCCCACTCTCCCGCGCTTCCGATCGCACTCATGTCTCGCCGACGCGTGGTCGCGTCGCTTTGCGCCATGCCGGCGCTGAGCGGCGTTTGCTTTGCGCAGGGCTCCTGGCCGAGCCAGGCGGTGCGCATCCTGCTCGGCCAGCCTGCCGGTTCGGCATCGGACCCGATGGCGCGCGGCCTCAGCCCCCATCTCGCCGCAGCCTTCGGCCAGCCCTTCGTGATAGAGAACATGCCGGGCGCCGGCGGAACGGCCGCTGCGGCGGCGGTCGCGCGGGCTACCGACGGGCACACGCTCGGCATCGTGCTCGGCGGCCCCACCACGACCGCCAGGGCGATGAACCCGACCCTGTACTACGATCCGAAGACGGCGTTCTAGCCGATCAGCCTGCTCAACCGCTCGTCCTTCGTGCTGACCGTGAACGCCGCGATGTTTCCCGGCGCGCGCTTCGCCGACGTCATCGACTATGCCCGCGCGCACCCCGGCAGGCTGTCCTACGCCTCGATCGGCCCCGGCACGGTGACGCATCTCGCCATGGAGGAGCTGAAGGCGACGCTGGGACTCGACATCGTGCATGTGCCCTATCGCGGCTTCCCGCAGGCCAGCCTCGACCTCGCCGCGGGGCGCTGCCAACTCATGTTCAACATCGCCAGCGCGGCCGCCGAGCATATGGCGGCTGGCCGCCTGATCGGTGTGGCGCAGACTGGCGCTGCCCGGATGCGGCTGCTGCCGGAGGTTCCGACAATGCAGGAACTGAGCGCGCCGATCGCGCCGTTCTTCGGCTGGTCCGGCCTGATCGCTCCAGCCGGCTTTTCGGAGGCGACCGCGAAACGCATCGCCGCCGTGATCCGGACCGCTTTCGCCACCGATCCGGCGGCGCGAGGCGGGCTCGATCGCGTCGGCAGCGAGCTTCTCGGGACCGATCCCGCCGAACTCGCCGAATTGCAGGACATTGAGGCGGCGCGCTGGAACGCCGTCATCGCGCGGCTTGGATTGCGCGCGACGGAGTGATTCCCAGCCAGCCGATCAACGAGGAGCGCGCTCATGGAAAATGCGGAAGCGGCTATCGTCCTGACGTTCTGGATCGCCAATATCGGCCGAATCCTCGCCTATATGCCGCAGATCGTCGCGATCTGCCGGGCCAAGGGTCGCTCCGAGCCCGTCTCCTGCGCGACCTGGCTTCTGTTCTTCGTCTCCAGTCTGGCGTCGGCGCTCTACGCCGGCGTCGTCGCGACGCACACTGTGATGATGCTCGTGTTCGCCGCCAACGCAGCCTGCTGCGCCGCCATCGTCGGATTGCTGTGCTGGAAGCGGACGGTGCGGCCTGCCAGCCTGGCGAGGCGCGACTAGGGCGCGGCGCCCGTCATTCGGCGCCGTGTCCAGATTCACGCCCCCCACAATCGCGTTTCCCCTTTCGGCCATCCTGTTCTAAGAGACCGCTCCGCTTCGTCTCGTTCCAGGGTCTCCGATGCCTGACGCCGCCACCGCGCCGCTCCCCACCGCCAACCTGCTCAGGGGCAAGCGCGGCCTCGTGATGGGCGTGGCCAATAACCGCTCGATCGCCTGGGGCATCGCCAAGGCCTGCGCCGACGCCGGGGCGGACCTCGCCTTCACCTACCAGGGCGATGCGCTGAAGAAGCGGGTCGAGCCGCTGGCGAAGCAGGTCGGCGGGCATCTCGTCGGCCATTGCGACGTGACCGACGGGGCCTCGATCGACGCCGTCTTCGCCGCGGTCGAGGCGCTCTGGGGCAAGCTCGACTTCGTCGTGCACTGCATCGCCTTCTCCGACAAGGACGAGCTGACAGGGCGCTATGTCGAGACCAGCGAGGCGAATTTCACCAGGTCGCTGCTGATCTCCTGTTACTCGTTCACCGCGATCACCCAGCGCGCCGAGAAGCTGATGACGGACGGCGGCGCGCTGCTGACGCTGACCTATTACGGCGCCGAGAAATGGATGCCGCATTACAACGTCATGGGCGTCGCCAAGGCCGCGCTGGAGGCGAGCGTGCAGTATCTCGCCGCCGATCTCGGCCCCTCGAAGATCCGCGTCAACGCGATCTCGGCCGGGCCGATCAAGACGCTGGCCGCCTCGGGCATTGGCGATTTTCGCTACATCCTGCGCTGGAACGAATACAATTCGCCGCTGCGCCGCACGGTGACGATCGAGGAGGTCGGCGAGAGCGCGGTCTTCCTCGTCTCCGACATGTCGCGCGGCGTTACCGGCGAAATCCTGCATGTCGACGCCGGCTATCACGTCGTCGGGATGAAGGTGCCGACGGCGCCGGACATCACGCTCGACAAGGGCGAGTGAGCGGCGCTCCGGACTTTCCGGACGAGCCGTCGCGTTATAACTTTGTTGTAACGAGACAGCTCTTGAGATATCGTCCTGTCCGATCGGAGAGGCGCATGCAAAGCTCACTCAAGAAGATCGGCAACTCCGCCGGGGTCGTCATTCCCAAGCCGATGCTGGCTGCAATCGGGGCCAAGGCCGGCGACCGGGTCGATCTGCTCGTGGAGAAAGGGCGGATCGTGATCCAGCCGGCGATCATGTCGCCCCGCGCCGGCTGGGCCGAGGATTCGCGACGGCTCGCTGCGGTGGGCGATGACGAACTGGTCTGGCCGGAATTCGCCGGCGAGGGCGACGACCGGCTGACATGGTGAAGCGCGGCGAGGTCTGGCTCGCGGCGCTGGACCCCACGACCGGAAGCGAGATCCGCAAGACGAGACCCTGCCTGATCGTCTCGCCGCCGGAAATCCATGACCATCTGCGCACCGTGATCGTCGCTCCGATGACCTCGGCCAGCCAACCGGCCGGCTATCGCGTCGCCATGACTTTCGACGGCACCGACGGCCTCGTCCTGACCGAACAGGTTCGCACGCTCGACAAGCGCCGCTTGATCAGGCGTCTCGGTCAGGCGCCCGCACCCGTCCTGAGCCGCGTTCTGCGGGTCATGCGCGAAACCTACGAGGAATGAGGGGCCGGTGAGCGCAACGCCGCCAGCAGGCTGTCGAGCCGTTCGGTCTCCGCTTCGTCTCGATTGACGCCCTGCCGTCTCGTCGCAGTCAGGCGTGCGCGCGCCGTTCGCCCACCGATCAGCATCCCCGGAGCGATCTCCGCCAAGGGCGCAAGCACGAAGGCCCGCTCGGCGATGCGCGGATGCGGAACCTGCAGGCCCGGCTCGTCGATCGTCTCGCCGCCATAGCTCAGGATGTCGATGTCGAGCGTGCGCGGGCCCCAGCGCTCGCCACGCTCGCGGCCCTGGCTGCGTTCGAGTTCGAGGCAGAGCGCCAGCAGGTCGCGGGCGGGCAGGGCGGTCTCGACGAGAGCCGCGAGGTTGAGGAAGTCGGGCTGGTCGAGCTTGCCCCAGGGCGCCGTCCGGTAGACCGAGGAGACGCGCCCGAGCGACATCCCGGGGTGGCGCGCGAAGGCCGCCAGCGCCGCCGCGAAGGCCAGGACCGGATCGCCGAGATTGCCGCCGAAGCCGAGCGCGGCCTCAATCCTCACGGCGGAAATCCAGGCTGATCCCGACGGCGGCGAGCGTCGCGGGGATCGGCGGCGAGGGCTTGCGAAGCGTGACCCTGACGCGCGCCACGGCCGGGAATTCGCTGAGCACGGCGTGGGCCACGGTGCGGGCGGCAGCCTCGAGCAGCTTGTAGCGCTTCCGCGAGAAGGCCTGCGTCACGACCGCGACGACGCGGCCGTAATCGACCGTATCGGCCAGCGCGTCGCTGATCGCCGAGGCGCGGATATCGGTCGAGAGCGCCAGGTCGAGCGTGAAGCGCTGGCCCAGCCGCTCCTCTTCCGAGAAGAAGCCGTGATAGCCGTAGATCTCCAGCCCCTCGATCAGGATCGTGCCGGTTTCGCTCACCGTTCCGCCCTCGCGCTGTCGGCGATCGCGGCCCAGACCGCGAAAGCGTCGGCATGCGGGCGGATGTCATGGGCGCGGATGATCGCGGCGCCGCGAGCGACCCCGAAGAGATGCGCCGAGATGCTGCCCGCCAGCCGGTCGGCGGCGACCGACTGGCCGGTGACGAGCCCGATCGTCGATTTGCGCGAGGCCCCGAGAAGGACCGGGCAGCCGAGCGCGCCGAGCC
>JAKFWE010000116.1 GCA_021732895.1 Allobosea sp.
ACCCCCTGCTTCCTGAGGTCCTCCTCGATCAGCGTGATCGGCGCGAGGTCGGCCATCTCGCGCCGATCACGCTGATCGAGGAGGACCTCAGGAAGCAGGGGGTCGAGATCAAGCTGGTCGAGTTCGCCCGCTATGCCGACGCCCGCACCGCCCTGCTCGCCGGCTCGCTCGACGTCGCCTCGGTCGGCCCGGCCGATCTCGCGATCGCGCTCGCCAACGGCTCGACCAGCATGGTCGGCATCATGGGCGTCGGCTCCTCGCCGAAGTACGTCATCGCCGGCAAGGGCAAGACTTTCGATTCCTGGAACGACATCAAGGGCAAGAAGATCGCGATCGCGCCGGGCTCGGCGGTCTGGTTCCAGTTCGCCGCGACCCTGATCGAGAAAGGCATTCCCTACAACTCCTTCAACGCGATCAACATCCAGGGCGGTGGAGCGAATTTCAACCAGGCGCTGGAGAAGGGCGAGGTCGATGCGATCGTGACCTGGGAGCCGTTCGAGTCGATCCCGGTGATGAAGGGCTACGGCTACTTCGCCAGGAACCTCGACTACTCGACCTCGAAATCGGTCGGCGCGGAGCTCGGCATGCTCGCCGCGTCCAAGGCGGCCGCGACGGGCAAACGCGAGGCGGTGCAGCGCGTCGTCTCCGCCTATGTGAAGAAGATGAAGGAGCTCGAAGCCTCGCCCACCGCGTTCGGGCAGGCCATCGCCAAGCTCACAGGCCTCGACCCCGCCGTGACGGCCGAGATCGCCAAGGTGATCAAGCTCGGCCCCGTCATCACCCCGGCCCAGATCAAGGCGCAGGCCAAGGCGTTCAACGAGCTCGGCGTGATCCCGAAGGACGTGTCCGGCGAGATCGAGCAGTACTGGGACGCGAGCTTCCTGGAGACGGCGGCGAAGAGCTAGCGCACGGGAAGCACCGCCCGAGAACCCTCTCCCGGAGGGAGAGGGCAGGGTGAGGGGTCGGCCCTTCGACACTGCTGCCGGGCCCTAACCGCCGCTCCGTTAGCCGACAGGCGCCTTGCTGGTCTAGCGTCCTTCACCTCACCCCTGCCCCTCTCCTTACAGGAGAGGGGTTCCCCGCGCCCTTTCCGGCAAGCGTAGAGACTGGCAAAGAATGACCGTCACCACGGCCGAAACCAGATCCTCCACCGCCGCCGCGGCCCCAGCCGGCGACGCCGCGCGGCTGATCTCCGCGCGCCTGCGCCGCGCCGGTGCGGCGATCCTGCTGCCGCTGACCGCGCTCATCCTCTGGCAGCTCGCCGGCAAGGACGGCTCCATCGCGGGCGGGGCGCTGCCGACGCCGGACCGCGTCTGGGCGGCGTGGAAGATCTGGGCCTTCGGCACGCCGACGGGTCTCAGCCTGTCGCCCTATGTCGGAAGCTGGGCGGAAAGCGTGCTGTTCTCGGCCCAGCGCGTCGCCAAGGGCTTCGCGCTGGCGATCGTCGTCGGCGTGCCGCTGGGCATCCTGATCGGCTGGTCGAGGCTGGCGCAGGCCATGGTCGATCCGACGATCCAGTGGCTCAGGCCCGTGCCGATCACGGCCTGGCTGCCGATCTCGATCGCGATCTTCGGCATCGCCGATTTCGGCGCGGTGTTCCTGATCACCATCGGCGCGTTCTACCCGATCGTGATCAACACCACCCAAGGCGCGCGCGACGTCGAGAAGAACTGGATCAGGGCCGCGCAGATGATGGGCGCGGGCAAGCTCGACATCCTGAGGCGCATCGTGCTGCCGGCTGCGCTCCCCTCGATCTTCACCGGGCTTCGCATCGGGCTCGGCATCGGCTGGACGGCGGTGATCGTCTCCGAGATGGTCGCGGTGAAGTCCGGCCTCGGCTATGTGCTGTGGGACGCCTATTATGTCGGGCGGATGGACATCGTCATCGCCGACATGGTCTCGATCGGTCTCGTCGGCTTCCTGTCGGACTGGCTGATCGTCCGGCTGGAGATGTGGGTGTTGAAATGGCGCCGGCTCCAGAGCTTCAACTCATGACGGACGCCGCACCGTCATTGCGAGGAGGCGAAGCCGACGCGGCAATCGAGGGGCGGCCGGTCTCGACATGCGCCTGGATTGCTTCGCTGCGCTCGCAATGACGGGGGAATCGATGGGCACGATCACCTTCAACGCAGTCTCGAAGACCTATGGCGGGCCTGGCGGCGTGCGCGCGCTGGACAATGTCGACTTCACCATCGGAGAGGGCGAGTTCGTCGCGTTGCTCGGGCCGTCCGGCTGCGGCAAGTCGACCCTGCTCAACCTGCTCGCCGGCTTCGAGCCGCTGAGCGAGGGCGTGCTCACCTTCGACGGCCGCACGATCAGCAAGCCGGGGCCGGATCGCGGCGTGGTTTTCCAGGAGGCGGCGCTGCTGCCCTGGCTCAGCGTCTGGGAAAACGTCGTGTTCGGGCCCAAGGTGCAGGGCGTGGCCAGGGCGGTCTACGAGACCAAGGCGCGCGAGATCCTCAATATCGTCGGGCTGGGCAGGTTCCACGAGGCCCTGCCGGTGCAGCTCTCGGGCGGCATGCGCCAGCGCGTCGGCATCGCCCGCGTGCTGGTGATGGAGCCGAGGGCGCTGCTGATGGACGAGCCTTTCGGCGCACTCGACGCGCAGACGCGGCTGTCGATGCAGCAATTGCTGCTGGAGGTCTGGCAGCGGCTGAAGACCACCGTGCTGTTCGTCACCCACGACATCGACGAGGCGATCCTGCTCGCCGACCGGGTCTGCGTGATGACGGCGCGGCCGGGCCGGATCACCCGCGACATCCCGATCGCACTGCCGAGGCCACGCTCGCTCGACGACCTCACCACCGCCGACTTCACCCGCTTCAAGGCCATGATCATGGCGCAGATGCGCGGCGTCGCGCACTGAGGACGGACGATGGCCAATCCCCGCATCCCCTACAGGCTTTCCTCGCAGCGCAAACCACTGCCGCCGCTGAACGGCGCGCGCATCCTCGTCCATCTCGTCGTCAATGTGGAGCATTGGCAGTTCGACCAGCCGATGCCGCGCACCATCATCACCCCGCCGCACGGACGCGAAACCGTGCCCGACGTGCCGAATTTCTCCTGGGCCGATTACGGCATGCGGGCCGGGCTGCCGCGCATCCTGAAGCTGTTCTCGGAGCGCGGGCTGCCGGCCTCGACCAGTTTCAACGCCGGCGTGATCGACGCCTATCCGCAGGCCGCCGAGGCGATGCTGAAGGCGGGCTGGGAGTTCATCGGCCACGGCATGCACCAGAAGGCGATGAACCACATCGAGGGCGGCGAGGAGGCCCTGATCCATGGTGCGCTCGACAAGATCGCGCGCTTCACCGGCTCGCGGCCGCGCGGCTGGCTTTCGCCCGGCCTGCGCGAGACGCTGGAGACGCCCGACCTGCTCAGGAAGAGCGGCGTCGACTATGTCTGCGACTGGTGCGTCGATGACCTGCCGAGCTGGATCGCCACGCCGCACGGGCCGCTGCTGGCGATGCCCTACAACCTAGAGATCAACGACTCGATCATCTATGCGGTCGAGAAGCACGCCACCGGCGAGATGGCCAAGCGGCTGGCGCATACGCTGCGGCTGTTCGAGGAGGAAGCGACCGAGAACCCGCGCGTGCTCGCCATCGGCCTGCATCCGCATCTGATCTCCGTGCCGCACCGCTTCCACGAGCTCGTCCAGATGGTCGAGATGCTGCAGGCGTCGAGCGAAGTCGTTTTCGTGACCGGCAGCGAGATCTGCGACTGGTACACGGCCGCCGAACCTCTGAGGACATGAGATGGACCTGAAACTGACCGGCCGCCGCGTCCTGATCACCGGCGGCTCCAAGGGCATCGGCGAGGCCTGCGCCCGCGTCTTCCTCGCCGAGGGCTGCTCGGTCGTGCTCGTCGCGCGCGATGGCGCGCGGCTGGCGGCGACGGCATCCGCACTGGGCGAGGCCAACCGTGTCGCGACCTGCGCGGCGGACCTCTCGCAGGGGGCCGAGCGCGAGCGGGTGGCGGCGGCCTATCCGGATATCGACATCCTCGTGAACAACGCCGGCGCGATCCCCGGCGGCGGCCTGCTCGAACTGACGATGGAAACCTGGGAGGCCGCCTGGGCGCTCAAGGTGATGGGCTACATCCACCTCACGAAACTCTATCTGGCGCTGATGAAGGAGCGGCGGGCGGGCGTCATCGTCAACATCATCGGCGGGGCCGGCCGCAGCCCGCGCTACGACTATGTCTGCGGCGGCACGGGCAATGCGGCGCTGATGGCGTTCACGGGCGCGGTGGGCGGCAAATCCGTGGATTGGGGCGTGCGCGTCTTCGGCGTCAATCCGGCGCAGACCCGCACCGACCGCATCATCTCGCTCAGCAAGAAGCGCGCGGCGACCTCGCTCGGCGACGAGGCGCGCTGGGAGGAGATGCTGACCAACCTGCCGCTCGACCGGCTGATCGAGCCCGACGAGATCGCCAACGCGGCGGCCTTCCTCGCCTCGCCGGCCTGTGGCTATGTCAGCGGGACCGTGCTGGATGTCGATGGCGGGGGGGCGTTTCGGCGATAGCCCGGTCAAGCCGGATCGTCGGCAGGGCCTTCTCGGCCGATCTCAAGACCCGTGTCGTGCCAGACACGCTGAGTTGGCGCTCACCCCGCGCATGCTTTCGCTCGCACAGCGGGGCCACAATGGCTGTCTTCCACCTCCTCCAAAGCGTCCACGACCCGTCACGCCCCCGCTCGGCGCTCGGCCAACCTCGCGCTGATCGAATACGAGACGTCCGCAGCTCATGCCGGGCGACCCGCATCAAGTGGTGGCGCTCCCGGCTTGCTCGCTATCGGGGCCAGCACGAGGTCGAACTCGACCTCCCAGAAGAAGCCGGCGCCCTCGAACCCGGCTTCGCGCGCGCGATCCGCGTCATCGAAGCGGCGGAACGCGCCGATCAGGCTGTCCTTGACGCCGAACACCGGGTCGTCCCGGAGATAGGGGCAGTTGGGCTCGAAGATATGCGTGACGACGGTCTCGAACCCAGGCGACGAGACGATCACATGGATGTGCGCGGCGCGGTTCGGATGGCGGCCGAGCGCGGCGAGAAGCTGTCCGACGGGCCCGTCATGCGGAACCGGATAGTAGCGCGGCAGCACCGACCTGAAGTGGAAAGCGCCTTCCTCATCGGTCGCAAACCGGCCGCGCATGTTCATCTCGGGCTGCAGGCCCTGCTGCTGCACGTCGTAGAAACCGTCGTCATTGGTCTGCCAGACATCGAGGGTCGCCCCGGCGATCCCGCGGCCGTCGAGGTCGCGGACATGGCCGCGCACGAGCAGCGGCTCGCCCTTGCCGTCGCGGCAGATGGTTTCGCCAAGCGGGAGCAGCGGCGGGTTCTCGACGTAGAATGGTCCGAGAATCGTGTTTTCCGTGGCGCCTGACGGTCGCCGGCTGTTGATCGCGTCGACCAGCATCGAGACGCCGAGAACGTCGGACAGCAGGATAAACTCCTGCCGCCAGTCGCTGCACATCCTCCCGACATCGGTGAGGAAGCGGATGCCGGCGAGCCATTCGTCGTGGGTCGGCTCGACTTCCTTGACGAAGGCGTGGAGATGCCGCGTCAGCGCCCGCGCCACCTCCGCGAGACGAGGATCGGCGATGGCCGCGTCGATCCGGGCGTTGACGACCTCGGCCGACCGTTCTTCGCTGAACCAGGCGAGATCGGCCGCGACGGCGGATCGTTCTGTGCGAGGGCTCATCGGCGGGCTCCTTTCTGGCCGGGGTCGCCCCCCGGCGCGGCGCCGGCCCAGGCGGCGGCGATCAGCGCGCGCAGTCCAGCGGCCGTCAGCGGGCGCGGGTTTCCGTAGGGGTTGGCGAGAGCGAGTTCGACGGCGCGCTCGAGGCCGGCTTCCGGCATGCCGAGTTCGCGCAGGGAGGTCGGCGCGCCGACGCGGCGGGCGAGCGCCGCCAGCCCGGCCGCCGCATCTTCCGCGCCGAGCGCGCCGGCGACAGCCGCCATCGCATCGGGAGCGGCCGCGGCGTTGTAGGCGACGGCGTGAGGCAGGACGACGGCGTGGGTCTCGGCGTGCGGCAGGTCGAACGCGCCGCCGAGCGTGTGGCAGAGCTTGTGATGCAGCGCCATCCCGACCGAGCCGAGGCAGATTCCGGCGAGCCAGGCGCCGTAGAGCGCGTCGGCGCGCATCGCGCGGTCCGACGGTCGCTCGACGATGACCGGCAGGGCCCCAGCGAGCGCACGGATCGCCTCCGCCGCCATGAGATCGACGATCGGGTTGCGGTCTTCGGCATAAAGCGCCTCGACCGCGTGAGCCATGGCGTTCAGCCCGGAGACCGCCGAGAGCGCGGGCGGCAGCCCGAGAGTCAGAGCGACGTCGTATATCACCGTCCGGGGCAGAACGGCGAGGTTGCGGAGCGTCGTCTTCACCCCGCCCTCGGTCTCGCCCAGGATCGGCGTCATCTCCGAGCCGGCATAGGTCGTCGGAACGACGATCTGCGGCAGGCCCGTCCGCAGTGCGATCGCCTTGCCGAGCCCGGTGGTCGATCCGCCGCCGATCGCCACGACGCCGTCGGCGCCCGCCGCGGCGACCGCGGCGAGGGCGCGTTCGGTCACGGCGACCGGCGTGTGCATCGTCGCTTCAGTGAAGACGCCCGCGGCGCGATCGCGAAGGGCGCGGGCGATCTCGGCGACCGAGCCGCCCTGTTGCGGCGTGGAGAGCAGCAGCACGCGCCTCAGCCCGAGCCGCCCGATCTCCTCGCCGAGCCGGGCGAGCGACCCCTCGCCGAACAGCACGCGCGCTGGAAGTCCGTTGTAGACGAAGCCTCTCATCGCATGCCGGCCGCGACGGCGCCGCCCGCCGGCTCCGTCGCTCCCGTCCGCATCAGCGCAAGCCGCGCGATATGCCAGAGGCCGGAGAGGATGCAGGCGTTCTTGAGGAACTGGTGCGTCTGCCCGACGCGCTGCGCTCCCTCGAACATCCAGAACTGGTGGAAGAGCAAGGTCGCCATCACGGTGTAGACCGCCAGCGTCGCCGTTGTCGCCAGCAGCCTGTAGCCGGCGACGAGCGTGGCGGCGGCGCCGAGTTCGATCGCGATCGCGACATGGGCCGCCACGGCCGGTAGCGGAAAGCCGACGCCCGCGAGGCGGTTGGCGATGGCGCCGGGATCCATCAGCTTGCCGAGGCCGCTATAGACGAACAGCGCCGCCATCAGCACCCGCGCGGCGGCGTCGAGCATCCGCAATCTGGTCTCGGTCATCGTCGTTTCCTCTTCCGGTTGTGAGCGGTTCGTCACGCAGCCGCCGCTTCAGCGGCGGCTTCGGCCTGCGGCAGGCCGGTCTGCTCGCGGTCGTAGAGCCAGGCGAGGTCGCCATGCAGCGCCTCGGTGGTCTTGCCGGCGAGGATGGCGTTCCGCACGAGCGCGTGCGCGCCCTGCGGGTGATAGACATGGTCGCCGATCGCGCGCGATTGCAGCACGATCCGGGCCGTTCGGACGACGCGGGCGTCGCTGTAGCGCCGCAGCGCGGCGCGGATGTCGCCTCTCGCGCCGGCCAGTTCGGCGGCCAGACAGACCGCGTCCTCGAGCGCCATGCAGGCGCCCTGTGCGAGATACTGCATCGTCGGATGCGCGGCGTCGCCCAGCAGCGTGACCGCGCCATCGACCCAGTCCGCGATCGGCTCGCGATCGCACAGGACCCAGAATTTCCAGTCGCGCCCGTGTCGCAGCAGCGCGCGCGCCCGGTCGTGCACGTGTGCGAAGCTGCGTTCGACCTCCGCCTGCGCCACGGCGCGTCCGGAGACCGCCTCGCTGGCGCCATTCTGGACGGTGACGGCGAAGTTGAAGAGCTTCCAGCCTGACAGCGGGTAATGCACGATGTGGCATTTCGGACCCGCCCAGAGCGTCGCGGCGTTCCAGCGGAACTCCTCGGGCATCAGCTCGATCGGGATCACGCTGCGAAAGGTCGTGTGCCCGGTGACGCGCGGCGTCTCCGGCCCGACGAGCTGTCGCCGGATGCGCGACCAGAGCCCGTCGCAGCCGATCAGGGCGGCGCCCTCGACTGCGCCGCCATCGGCGAGCAAGGCCGTCACCCCGTCGCCCAGATGACGGTAGCCGATCACCTCGGCGCCCGTGCGGATCTCGATCAACGGCTCGGCGGCGCAGGCCCGGGCGAGCATGCGGTGCATCTCGCCGCGATGGACGACGGCGTAGGGATTGCCGAAACGGGTCCTGAACCGCTCGCCGAGATCGACCCGGCAGAGCTCCTGCGCGGTGGTGGCGTCCATCAACCGCAGGCAATCGACGAAGATGCCGATCCGGCGAATGTCCTCGCCGAGCCCGAGCAGGTCGAGCGCGTGGAACGCGTTGGGTCCGAGCTGGATGCCGGCGCCGAGCTCGCCGAGGGCGGGCGCGCGCTCCAGCACGAGGGCGGGCAGCCCGCGCCGCGCCAGCGCCAGCGCGGCGGCCAGTCCGCCGATGCCGCCGCCGGCGATGATGATCGGGCGCGCGCGCGCGTCGATGGCCATGGCAGCCTCCCTCCGGTCAGACGCGTTGCGCGAGGCCGCGGACGAACATCACCTCGGTCCGGAGCGCCTCCGAGGCGGCCATCAGCTGGGTCGTCGCCTGCGTGAACTGTTCCTGCAGTTCGCGCTGGAAAGCCGGGGAGGCCGTCGTCAGCTCGCCGCCGTTCTGCGTCCAGCGCTGGCCGGCCTGCTCGATGTCCGTGCGACCCCAGGCGATCGCGTCGGCCTCGGCGGCGGCCGCCCCGGCCAGGACGATGGCGCGCAGATCCTCCGGCAGGCGCGACAGGAAGCGCCGGTTCACCGCGACGGTCACGATCAGCGGCCAGGTCGGCACGATCGTGAGCTGCTTGGCGACGTCGTAGTAGCGGAAGGCGGAGACGACCGTCGACGACGAGATGACGGCGTCGATCGCGCCGGTCTGGAGCGACGGCATCACCTCCGACAGCGCCATCGGCACGGGAATGGCGCCGATGCGCTTCATCGGCTCGATCTGGAGCGGGGTTCCCAGCGTGCGGATCTTCAGGCCGCGCATGTCCTCGACCGAGCGGATCGGCCGGCGGGCGAGGATCGCGTTCGGGCTGTGCAGGAACAGCGCGACGCTCTGGATGCCGCGCGCGGCCCCGAACTCGAAGGCGCGTCGGCGCAGGTCGGCGTCGGCCAGGATCTGGCGCGTGCGCTCGCCGTCGCCGAACAGGCCGGCCACGTCGAAGACCTGGAAGCGCGGGTCGATCTGGCCCAGAAAGGAGGTCGCCGTGATGAAGGCGTCGATCGTCCCGAGCGTCACGCCGTCGACCATGCTCGGGATCGGTCCGAGCTGGCTGGCGGGGAAGATCTGGACCGTGATGCGGCCGCCGGAGCGGGCCTCGACCCGTTCCTTGAACCGCTTCTGATATTCGTGCTGGACATCGTTGAGCGTCGCCGAGGCGAACCGCAGCGTGACCGGCGCCTGGGCTCGCGAAAGGGTCGGCGTGGCGATCGATAGGCCGGCTGCGACGGAGCCGGTAAGCAGGCGTCGACGGTCCATGGCGTGTTCTCCCTCCCGTTGGTTTCTGTCGTTGGTCTGTCCGGCGGCCTCATCCGAAGATCGCGCGCGGCAGCCACAGCGAAAGCTCCGGCGCATAGGTGACGATGACGAGCGCCATGAGCTGGACGCCGAGGATCGGCCAGATGCCGCGGATGATGGTGCGCAGCGGGATCGCGAACGCGCTCTGGACCACGAACATGTTGAGCCCGAACGGCGGGTGAAACAGGCCGAGCGCGAGGTTCAGCGAGACGACGACCCCGAAATGGACCATGTCCACGCCCGCCGCCTTCATGATGGGCACGACGAGCGGGGTCACCACCAGGATCGCCGCGATCGGATCGAGCACCATCCCGATCAGCAGGAAG
Source organism: Allobosea sp. (assembly GCA_021732895.1). Classification (GTDB taxonomy): domain Bacteria; phylum Pseudomonadota; class Alphaproteobacteria; order Rhizobiales; family Beijerinckiaceae; genus Allobosea. The sequence continues at coordinate 9,863 of JAKFWE010000116.1, forward strand.
ACGATGTTGACGGCCGCCAGCAGCAGCCATTGCGACAGGTTCAGCGCCTGCAGCCAGTCGGCCAGCGCCTGCGGGATCTGGTTGATCGTCAGCACCCAGGCGAAGACGCCCGCCGCAGCCAGGATGATCATGATCTGCGCCGTTACGAAGGCGGTCTGGCGGGCGATGGCGAAGATGTCGGCGGCGGTCAGGTCGCGATAGACGAAGCGCGTCACCAGGGCGGCGGCGAGACAGGCGACGCCGGCCGCCTCGGTCGGCGAGAACACGCCGCCATAGATGCCGCCGAGAATGATGAAGGGCGGCAGCAAGGCGAAGACGCTGCCCCGGATCGCGGCCAGGGCGCGCCGTCCATCGAAGGAGCCGCCGTCGCTGATGGCGCCGCGACGAGCGACCCACAGCACATAGAGCGCCGTCAGTCCAGCGACGAGCAGAGCCGGCAAAAGACCTGCGGCGTAGAGCCTCGGCACCGATTCGTTCGCCGCGACGCCGTAGATCAGCAGCGGGATCGAAGGCGGGATCAGGATGTCGATCGTGCCGGCCGAGGCGAGCAGCCCCGCCGAAACGTGCTCCGGGTATCCCGCCCGGCGCAGCGAGGGCAGCATCAGCTTGCCGACCGTCGCCACCGTCGCGGGAGCAGAGCCCGAGATCGCGCCGAAGATCGCATTCGTGCCGACGGTGGTGAGGCCGACCTTGCCGCGCACCGGACCGGTGGTTTCCTGAACGAGATCGACGATGCGGCGCGCGACCGAGCCGCGGCCCATCAATTCGCCGGCGTAGATGAAGAACGGAATGGCGAGCAGCGCGAAGGCGTCGATGACCCCGAACAACGATTGATGCAGCGCGGCCGCCGGCAGATCCATGAAGAGCAGGATCGCGACGGCCGCCGCCGCGAGCAGCACGACGAAGACCGGAAAGCCGAGCGCCAGCAGCCCGGTCGGCAAGATGAGGAGCGCGAAGGTCATGGCCGCGCCTCCTCGTCCGCCCGCGGCGCCGGGCGCAGCCCGAGCGCGCGCAGCCCCGCCATCGCCGCGGCGAGCCACAGACCGGTCGCGACCGCGCCGTGCGGCAGAACCATCGGAAGCCCGGCCGCGAGCGAGCGCTGGCCGAAATGCGCCATTTCAGCCGCCATCGCCGCCGAGGCCCAGCCGACGACCGCGCAGAGCAGCATGATCGCCAGATGCGCGCCGCGTCGCGCGGCCGCAGCGAGGCGCGGCGGCAACCCGTCGATCAAAACGTCGAGCCGCAGATGGGCGTCGCGCCAGGTCACCGGCACCGCGCCGAGGAAGATCACCGCGATCATGCCGTAGACGAGGATCTCGTCGGCTCCGACGATCGCGTAGCCGAAGACATAGCGCCCAAGGACATTGGCGCAGTTCAGCGCGACGCCGGCCACGATCCCGGCGGCGAGCAGGATCTCGACGCCACGGCAGAGGCCGTCCGCCGCGGCCTCGACGCCGCGCCCCAGCCTGCGGCCGACCGGCAGCGGCAGCGGATCGGCCGGGACGGCGTCCTGAGACATCACGCGCGCTACTCGGCTGCGCGCACGAGCGCGCCGGTCGACGCGTCGTCGAGCTTGAAAAGGTTCATCGCGTTGGTCCGGCCGATCTTTCGCCGGTCGTTCTCGCTGATGCTGGCGGCGTCGAACCAGTGCGCCGCGTGATCGACATTTTCGAAGGGCCAGTCGACCGAGAACAGGATGCGGTCGGCGCCCAATTCGAGAATGGCGTCGATCAGCGTCTGGGTCCGGAAGTTCCCGGAGGTCGTGAGCCAGAAGTTTCTCTGGACATAGGAGGCGATCGAGCCCTTCGCCCGATGTCGCGGCGGGTGCTTGACCCAGCCGTTGCGGTGGTCGATCCGCCAGAGGCTGTAGGGCAGGCCCTCGCCCAGGTGGCCGAGGATGATCTTGAGGTCGGGACACTCGTCGAACAGACCGGACCCGATCAGCCGCAGCGCATGCACGGCCGTTTCCTGGCCGAAGGCCCAGGTCGGTCCGAGCAGCCATTCATGGCCGCGGTAGATCTCGGCATGCGCCGCCAGCGGATTGCGCGGATGCAGGTAGAACGGCGCGTCGAGCGCCTGGGCCGCGCGCCAGAAGCCGCGATAGTCGGCGTGGTCGTAATAGAGCGTGGCGTCGCCGTCGCCGCGCTGCGAGAAACCGTTGACCAGCGCTCCGCGAAAGCCGAGATCGCGCATGCAGCGCTCGAGCTCACGCGCCGCCGCCTCCGGATCCTGCATCGGCAGGGCGGCGAAGGCCTGAAAACGGTCGGGCCGGCGCGCCACCTGCTCGGCGAGGGCGTCGTTAGCGCGCCGCGCGAGCTCGATGGCGCGTCCGGTCTCGCGCACGGCCTGCACCGCCGGCGCGTTGAGCGAGAGAATCATCGTCTCGACGCCGTGGGCGTCCATTTCGAACAGCCGGCGCTCGTGGATGTCGAGCAGCCTCGCCTTGAGCTCGGGCCAATAGCTCTCGGGCACGAAGCCGGCGGAGTCCTGGACCGTCTCGGCCGTCGCGAAATGTTCCTCGAGAGCAATCTTGCCACGCATCCGCCCGTCTCCGTGATCTGGCGCGAGAGGTGAACGCAGGGCGAAGACGATGCGGGAGCCGGCGCGCCCGCCTCCTCGTTCGTTTCCCCTTGCGATCGGTCTCGAGCCGATTTATTGCATTCACAATTATTGCAAATGCAAATGTTGTCAATGGGATTTTTTCGATGGAAGCAGGCGTCGCCGGTCTCGAGCCAAAACTGTCGATGATGGAGCCAGGATGTACCGCCTGACGAACTCGTTCCCCTATCTGCTGACGCGGGCGGGCGTGCGCATGGGCGAACTCTTTTCCGCTGAACTGGCGGAGATCGGCATGACCCTGCCGATGTACCGGGTGCTCGCCGCGCTCTGGGAAAAGGATGGTCAGAAGCTCTCCGAACTGGCGGTCATGATCGGCCTGGAGCTCTCGACGCTGTCGCGACTGATCGGCGAGATGCAGCGGCGGGACCTCGTCCTGCGACGGCGCAAGATCGGCGACGACCGTTCGCTGCTGCTGTCCCTGACCGAAGCCGGACGCGCGCAGGTCGGTTCGCTGATCCCGCGCGCGCAGCATTACGAGGCTTTGGCGGTGCGCGGGTTCTCCGCCGAGGAGATCGCCACCATGAAGGCGGCGTTCGGGAGAATCCTCGGCAATCTGTCCGCCGAGGCGAGCGCCGGCGAGCAGGAGGCAGCCGAGTAGAATCGGTTCGCCGCGGCGGCGCGCGCACGGACCCCGACGCTCGTCCGGCTCATGCGGAGCGCCGTGCGGTCCGTGGTGGCGGCACTGAAGGGCGGGCGCGGCCGGCGCATCGAACCTGGCGGAATCGCCGAGCAGGTGCGCTATCGCCCACCTGTGGTCGGGCGATGGAACGGCGTCGTCGTCAGGTAGTCGCGCGGCTCCTCCAGCGGGCCGAGCGTGACGAAGCCGCGGATGGCGAAACCGATCGTCGCGGCCACGACCATCGCCGCCGCGAGACCAAGGCGGCGATAGGCGCGGCCGGGATCGGCCGAGGCGCCGCGCCAGACGCGCGGCAGCAGGTCGACGCCATGCAGCCGCCGGTGCAGGGCCACGGCCAGCACATGCCCCGCGACGAGCAGCAGCAGCCCGTAGGCCAGCACGGCGTGCAGGAGATAAGCCCATGGCGTCGCGGCCCAGCCGGCGACGCTTTCGCTGGTCGGGAACATCTGCGGCAAGGCGACGCCGAAATAGGCGTTGCCGTAGTCGTGCAGGTCGGCGATGGCGTAGCCGGTGACGCAGGCGACGACGATGCCGGCATAGACCGCCGCATGTCCGGCATGCGCGAGCCGGCGCTCGCGCGGGGGGATGGCTGCCGGCAGCGGCGGCGGCGGGAGGATGAAGCGCAAGGCCAGCCTCAGGACCAGCAGCGCGAGCAGCGTCAGCCCGATCGACTTGTGCAGGTCTCGGATCACGCCTTGCCGGTCGTCGGCGACGAAGAGCGGCTCGCCTTCGACATTGGTGACGAGGACGCCGGTGAGCCACATCAGCGCGAAGCCGGCCGCCATCGTCCAGTGCAGGATCCGGATGGCGCGATGATAGGCGGACGGCGCCCCGGCGTCCGTCGCGGCGCGGCGCTTGTCGGCGGACAGGCTGTGCTCGGTCATCACGGCTTCCTCTTCTGTGAAATGGCTGACGGCCCGGCGCGTCCGGCCGGTCACCGGCTGGCGCAGCGGAAGCCGATATGGCGGTGGCCGCGGCCCGGCGCGTTCGAGAAGCCGTCGCGATGGCTGACGCCGAGCCGGTCGGCCGCGCGGTCATAGACATAGTCGCCGCCGCGCGTGACGCGTTCGCCGGCGAGATCGGGATGCTCGCGGCCGTCGTGCGGATCGTAGGGGTAGGGACGCTTCAGCGAGCGCGTCCATTCCGCCAGGCTGCCGGCCATGTCGAGCACCCCGAAGGGCGAGGCGCCGGCCGGGGCCGAACCCACGGCGGCGGTGACACCGGAGCGCCCGCTGACGAAGGCGCGCGCGAGATCGGGCGGGGCGTCGCCCCACGGATAGAGGCGATCGTCCTGGCCGCGCGCCGCGGCCTCCCACTGCGCCTCGCTCGGCAGATCGGCGCCGCGCCAGAGGCAGTAGGCCCGCGCGCCGGCCCAGGTCGTCTCGGCGACGGGGTGGTTCTCATATCCGGGCGCGGCCCGGAACCGCCCTTCCGCGAAAATGATGCGCGACTGGTCGTCGTCGAGCGCGATGATGGGATAGCGGCCGCTGCCTTCGGGACCCTCGGTCAGCAGCAGCCAGCCGCTCCGGGCGACATGGCGCCGGTCGATCGCGCCGATGCCGAAGGCTCCGGACATCTCGAGGCCGAGGGCGTCGAGGAATTCGGCGAAGGCGGCGTTCGTGACCTCCGTCCGGTCGATCCTGAACGCTGCGAGATCGACATGGTGGGCCGGTCGCTGGTCGCGCGCCCAGACGTTTCGGCCGAGAGGGTACCGCCCGGCCGGAACGTCGCGCATGCCTGCCTGCGCCCGTGTCGATTGCGGCGCGGACTGCGCGCCGACGGGGCGCGGGCCCAAGCCCGAGAAGTCGGGCGGCGCGAGCGCCGTGGCCTTCTCGATCAGGACCGCGCCGGCGAACAGGGCCGCGATCAGCGTCCAGGACGCGATCCGTGTCCGTCGTGATGATGATCCCCGTGTCATCTGGCGCCTCGCTTTCGCATTGCTCTCGCCGCTGTGGCAGGCGAGAGCTAGAAAGCGAGTGTGGCAGATATTTGTTGTAAACGAATATCGGTAATAACGACTTTGTGAGGTGCGGCCGATGTACAGCTTCGATACGCCTGATCTCGTCGCCCGGGAAACCGGACGCGTTCCGGAGCAGGAGGCCTATCTGAACCTCATCCGCACGGCGG
>JAKFWE010000061.1 GCA_021732895.1 Allobosea sp.
GCAGCATGACGCCCGCGCCGCGACAATAGGCGCGGTCGCGAAGGACGAAACGATGAACGCTCACGCCAGGCCGGAGGCCGAAGCCATTCTCCTGCGCGCCGACGCCGGCGGCGTCGCGACGCTGACGCTGAACCGGCCCGGCGCGCGCAATGCGCTGAGCGAGGCGATGCTGGCCGGCCTCGCCGGGGCGCTCGCCGCGATCGCCGCCGACGCCGCCGTCAAGGCCGTCGTGATCGCCGCCGCCGGGTCGGTGTTCTGCGCCGGGCACGACCTCAAGGAGATGAGCGCGCGCCGCGCCGACCCCGATCGCGGGCGCGCCTATTTCGTGGACATTCTCGGGCGCTGCTCGGCGATGATGCAGCAGATCACCGCGCTGCCGCAGCCGGTGATCGCGGCTGTCGAGGGCGTCGCGACCGCCGCCGGTTGCCAGCTCGTCGCAGCCTGCGATCTCGCCGTCGCCGGCGCGGAGGCGAAATTCTGCACGCCGGGCGTCCATATCGGCCTGTTCTGCTCGACGCCGATGGTGGCCCTCTCGCGCAATGTTGCGGCCAAGCACGCCATGGAGATGCTGCTGCTCGGCGAGATGGTCGACGCCGGCGCGGCGGCGCGGATGGGGCTGGTCAACCGGGTCGCGCCGGAAGGCGGCGCGCTGGCGGAGGCGCTGCGTCTGGCGGGCGTGATCGCCTCGAAATCGCCGGCCACGGTCGAGATCGGCAAGCGCGCCTTCTACGAGCAGCGCGAGATGGGGCTGGCGGCCGCCTACGACCACGCCACGGCGGTGATGGTGGAGAACATGCTCGCCCGCGACGCCGGCGAGGGCATCGGCGCCTTCATCGACAGGCGCGCGCCGGTCTGGTCCCGATGAGCGGTCGCGAGGCGCCGTGGCGGCGCGAGAGCTTCGCGCATTTCAGGACGATTCCGACGCGCTGGCTCGACAACGACGTCTATGGTCATGTCAACAACGTCGTCTACTACGCCTATTTCGACACGGTGGTGAACGCGCATCTGATCGAAGCCGGGCTGCTCGACATCGCGGCGAGCCCGGTCATCGGGCTCGTGGTCGAGACGCAGTGCCGGTTCTTCTCCTCGCTCGCCTTTCCCGACATCGTCACGGCGGGCCTTCGCGTCGCCGAGCTCGGTTCGAGCAGCGTGCGCTACGAGATCGCCCTGTTCCGCAACGATGCGATCCAGGCCTCGGCGCAAGGGCATTTCGTCCATGTCTACGTGGCGCGGGCGACGCAAAGGCCGACGCCGCTGCCCGGGCCGGTGCGCGCCGCGCTGCAAGCGCTGCGCTCGCCCGCACCCTCCGGCTGATCAACCGGCGGCCTTCGCCCGCTCGATCGCTTCAACGATGAGCTGCTTGGCCCTGGCGGCGTCGCCCCAGCCCTTGAGCTTGACCCATTTTCCGGGCTCGAGGTCCTTGTAGTGCTCGAAGAAGTGCTGGATCTGGTCGAGCGTGATCTTCGGCAGGTCGGTGTAGTTGTGCACGTTCTCGTAGCGCCGCGTCAGCTTCGGCACGGGCACGGCGATGATCTTCTCGTCGCCGCCGCCCTCGTCCTCCATCAGCATCACGCCGATCGGCCGGACCGCGATGTAGCAGCCCTGCACCAGCGGGCGCGTGTTGGCGACGAGCACGTCGCAGGGGTCGCCATCCTCCGACAGCGTGTGCGGGATGAAGCCGTAGTTTCCCGGATAGCGCATCGGCGTGTAGAGGAACCGATCGACGAAGAGCGTGCCGGCAGCCTTGTTCATCTCGTACTTGATCGGCTCGCCGCCGATGGCGACCTCGATGACGACGTTGACTTCATCGGGCGGGTTCTTGCCGATTGGAATGGCGTCGAGGCGCATGGGAGGAAACCTGCTTCTTCGGGATTTGATGAGCCGCCTTATGCGCGTTTACGCGCCGCCGGCCAAGTCAGACCTTCAGGCGAGCCGATTTGCCGGGCTTGCCGCAGGATGCGCTCACGCACGGCCTGACGCGGAGCCCGGTTTCGCCTTGGGAACGCCTCTTGCATTCCACAATCCAAGGCTCATCTCCAGATCCGTCAGGGAAGACACGCCTCCTGGTCGGTAGCGCAATTCATTCCGCGCTGTTTCAGGAGACATCAGCATGGCTCGTCACGAGCAGGCCGGTCGCAGGACAGGCACAGGCGAAATCCGGCGGCTCTGGCCGGCGGAGCGCGACATTTTCAAGGCGCATCTTCTGCGGCTCGACGCGACGACGCGGCGCGAGCGCTTCGGCGCGGCCGTCAACGACGCGTTCCTCGAATCCTACGCCCTCACCACCTTCGGCGTCGGCGGGCTGGTCTACGCCTATATCGAGGACGGCGCGGTGCGCGGCGCGGCCGAGCTGCGCGGCCTCGAGGACATCGTCGCGCGCACCGGCGAAGCCGCCTTCAGCGTCGAGCGCGACTGGCGCCGGGCGGGGATCGGCGAGACGCTGTTTCGCCGTCTGATCACCGCTGCGCGCAACCGCGGCATCGGCACGCTCTACATGACGTGCCTGCCGGAGAACGTCGCCATGCGGCGGCTCGCGCAGAAGTTCGAGGCGGAGCTCGTCGGCGGCTACAGCGACGTCGAGGGCACGATCGCCACCGGCGCGCCGACGCCGTTCACGATTCTCGACGAGGCCTTCGACAATGCGCGCGGCTTCGCGACGCTGGCGCTCTCGCTCCAGCGCAAGCTCTGGCGACCGGCCTTCCTGAATCGGTCCGCCCCGCGTCCCTGATCGGGCTCAGCGGTTCAGCGACAGCGAGGCGCCGGATTTGGTCACCGCGCCGTTGAGCGCGCCCGGCCCGGCGCTGCGCAAGCGCGCCACCACCGTCCCGCCCTGCTGGTAGAGATAGACCTCGCCGTCGCGGAAATCCCAGGCGTTGACTTTCTGCAGGTCGCGATTGGCGCAGCCCGACGCGCTGGCGCGATACAGCTCCAGCGTCGAGGTGCTGGAGAGCTGGACGCGACAGGACGAGCCGGTCGCCTCCCGCGCGGTCCAGGCGCCGACCATGCCGTCGCGCGTCGCCCTCGGCGCGGCCTGGGCGCCGGCGCCGCCCAGGGTCGCGACCTGGCCGCCGCCGCCGCGCAGAGTCTGCGGCTCGCTGACGCGCGGCGTCGCCGGCGTCGCGGCGGCGTCCGGATCGAAGAAGGGGTCGGCCGGCGGCGGCAGCGGCTCGGGCGAGGTCGGCCTGCTCGCGACCGGATAGCCGCCGGGCGGCGGCAAGGGTTCCGAGGTCACCACGCCGGACGTGATCGGCGGCGCCGGCGAATGGTCCGGCTGGCTGTAGAGCGGCTGGCGGGCGTTGGCCGGCGCCGTTCCGACGAAGCGCTGCGATCCGGCGCAGGCGGTCAGCAGCAGCAGCGGCGCGAGCGCCAGCAGACGGGCGAGGCCGGGGCGGCCCGGGCTCCGGCGGGAGAGGCGGTGGAAGGCCATGGGCGTCATCGGCTGCGGCGTCATCTCGATCCGGCGGTCATCATGATTCTGTCGGCTGTCATCATGCCAGTCTAGCCGCGCTCTGTGAACGCCGCGTGAGCGAAGACCGGTATCGGGTCCTTTGCGCCCGGCTTCGCCTCGGCTAAGCAGGACGCCCGGGAGCTCGCGCATGAAACCTCTGAATCCGCCCTCGATCGCCCCGCCCTTCGCCCGCTACAGCCACGGCGTGGCGTTGCCGGCCGGCTGCCGCCTGGCGGTCTGCTCCGGTCAGCTCGGCGTCGCGCCGGACGGGAGCGTGCCGGAGGACGCCCGCGCCCAGGCCGATCTGTGCTTCGCCAACCTCGCCGCGATCCTCGCGATGGACGGCATGGGCCTGTCCGACATCGTGCGGCTGAACGCCTATGTCACCGACCGCGCCCATATGGCGGGCTACATGGCCGCGCGCGACGCGCATGTCGGAACGCCGCCGCCGGCCTCGACGCTGGTCATCGTCTCCGGCTTCACCCGGCCGGAATTCAAGGTCGAGATCGAGGCCATCGCCGCAGCGCCGGAAAGGCGGCGCAAGGCGGCGCGGCTCGGCGCCGAACGGTTCTGAGCGGGCCGCTCCGGGCCTATCCAGCCGCCGCCGCGTCCAGCACGCCGCGCCTGATCTGGTCCTCCTCGATCGATTCGAACAGCGCGCGGAAATTGCCTTCGCCGAAACCGTCATCGCCCTTGCGCTGGATGAATTCGAAGAAGATCGGCCCCAGCACCGTGCCGGAAAAGATCTGCAGCAGGACCTTGCTCATCCGGCCCTCCCTGGCGCCCAGCGCCACCGCGCCCTCGCCGTCGATCAGGATGCCGTTGGCCTTCAGCCGCTCGACCGGCTCGCCATGGCCGGGCACCCGCGCATCGACCTTTTCATAATAGGTCGCCGGTGGGGCGGGCATGAAGGGCAGCCGGTTGGCGCGGAGTGTCTCAACCGTGGCGTAGATGTCGCGCGCGCCCATGGCGACATGCTGGATGCCCTCGCCCTTGTACTGGCGCAGATACTCCTCGATCTGGCTTTTATCGTCGAGCGACTCGTTGATCGGGATGCGGATCTTGCCGCAAGGCGAGGTCAGCGCCCGCGAGATCAGGCCGGTCAGCTTGCCCTCGATGTTGAAGAAGCGGATCTCGCGGAAGTTGAACAGCCTGCCATACCAGCCGGCCCAGTGGTCCATGCGTCCGCGCATGACGTTGTGGGTGAGATGGTCGAGATAGTAGAGGCCGGCCTGCTCGGGATGGGGATCGCGCTCAGCCGTCCATTCAAAATCGACATCCCAGATCGAGCCGTTGGCGCCGTAGCGATCGACGAAATACAGGATCGAGCCGCCGATGCCCTTCACGGCCGGGATGACGAGTTCGCCCGGTCCGACCTTGCCCTGATACGGCTCCGCGCCAAGCGCGACGGCGCGGTCGAAGGCATGCTTCGCATCGACGACGCGGAAGGCCATGGCGCAGGCGCAGGGACCGTGCTCGGCGGCGAAGCCCTGCGCGAAGGAATCCGGCTCGGCGTTGACGACGAAGTTCACGTCGCCCTGGCGATACAGCGCGACCTTCTTGGAGCGGTGCTTCGCGACGCGGACGAAGCCCATCTGCTCGAACAGGAGGCCGAGCCTTTCGGGTTCGGGATGGGCGTATTCAACGAACTCGAAACCGTCCGTTCCCATCGGATTGGCCTCGGTTATCGCCGGCGGCGCGGCTTCGTGCGGAAACGGACCCATGACGTGACCTCCTGATGCGTTGAGGCGTCATGATCGCGCGACATCTCAACAAGAAACTTGCATAGTGGATATACTAACTCCATTCTCTGCATGATCCGTGCGGAAAATGGCTCTTTGATGCAAAATACGATGGATCTCGACCTGTTCGACTGGCGTCTGCTCGACGCTCTCCAGCAGGACGCCTCGCTGACCAACGGCGCGCTGGCGGAGAAGGTCGGGCTCTCCGCGAGCCAGATCTCGCGACGACGCCAGCGGCTGGAGCAGGACGGCGCGATTCGCGGCTATCGCGCGCTGATCGACCCCGCCGCCGTCGGTCTTGGCGTCACCGTATTCATCCATGTCGCGCTCGACACGCATTCCCGCGACAACGCCCGCCGGTTCCGCGACCTCGTGCGGCTGACGCCGGCGATCCTGGAGGCGCATGCCCTGACCGGCGAGGCCGACTACCTGCTCAAGGTCGCGGTCGGCGACCTCAGGGAGTTGTCGCGCTTCGTCAACGAGATCCTGATGCCGCATGAGAGCGTGGCGCGCGTGCGCTCAGAGATCGCGCTGGAGACGCTGAAGGAGCCGGGGCTGCTGCCCCTGGCGATGGGCTGAGGCTCCGCTTTCGATCCACCGCGTCACAACTCTTTCGCATGCCGCCCCTAGCGATTGTGCGGTTCAGCGCCTTTATGCAGGCTGAAGCGTCTCGTCCCGGACGCCCCGATGCAGGAGTGCCCTTCGATGTTCAACGCAAAATCGCTCCTCGACGCGCTGATGAGCGCCGGCGCGCAGGCCGGGCAGGGCGGCGCCGCGCCGGGCAAGGCCGGCGGCCTCGCGAGCACGCTGGGCGGGCTGGCGGAGCAGTTCCAGCGCGGCGGCGGCGTCGGCGGACTCGCCGGCATGGCCGGGCAGATCCTCGGTCAGGCCACGCAAGGCGTCGGCGACGCGGCGCGCCAGACCGGCGTGCAGCAGAAGGCGAGCGAGGCGCTGGGAGGGGTCACCGGCGGGCGCAACATGCAGGACGTGCTGGCCCAGGCGCGCGGCATGATCGAGAAGAATCCGGCCATGGCGACCGCCGTGCTCGGCGGTCTTGGCGCGATGGTGTTCGGCACCAAGGCCGGTCGCGGCCTCGTCGGCTCCGCCGTCCAGATGGGCGGCCTCGCGCTGATCGGCGGGCTCGCCTACAAGGCCTTCCAGAACCATCAGGCCGGCAAGCCGCTGCTCGACATGCAGCAGGCCCCCGTCCTGCCCGCTCCCGCCGGCAGCGGCTTCGAGCCGGAAGCCGCCAGCGAGGCTTCCGCGCTGGTCTTCATCCGCGCCATGATCGCGGCCTCGGCCAGCGACGGGCATATCGACGCCGAGGAGCGCGACGCTATTCTCGGCGGGCTGCGCGAGGCCGGCTTCGATCCCGAGGCGAACGAGTGGCTGGCCAACGAGATGGCCAATCCGGCCTCGGTCGACGTGCTGATAGAGGCGGCGGCGACGCCGGAACTCGCGGCGCAGATCTACACGGCGGCCCGGATCGCCATCAATCCCGACACGCCGGCGGAAAAGGATTTTCTGGCGGGCTTGAGCGCGTCGCTGGGACTGGACGCCGAACTGGTCGCGAATATCGACGCAGCGGCGAGCGCCGCGAAGGTGTGAGCGCCCGCCTTATCGGTCCTCGCGGGTCCTCGTTGCGAGCGCAGCGAAGCAAATCCAGGAGGGCGTAGAGCGAGACGCTGGATTGCCTCGCTGCGCTCGCAATGACGGCGGGGTCTTACGCCGCCTTCGCTCTCTCCAGAAACGCCGCCATCCGCTCCAGCGCCCGCTCGATGTTCTCCAGCGAGTTGGCGTAGGACAGTCTGACGTATCCCTCGCCATGGACGCCGAAATCAGGCCCGCCGATGGTGGCGACGCCGGCCTCCTCCAGCAGGGCCGAGGCCAGCGTCTTGGCCTTCCAGCCGGTCTTTGACACGTTCGGAAACGCGTAGAACGCCCCCTTGGGCACGATGCAGGAGACGCCGGGCAGGGCGTTCAGGCCTTTCACCACCGCTTGCCGCCGCCGGTCGAACTCGGCCAGCATCATGGCGACGGCGTCCTGCGGGCCGGTCAGCGCCGCCAGCCCCGCCCATTGCGCCGGCGCGTTGACGCAGGAATGCGAGTTCACCGCGAGTTTGCGCGCATTCTCGTAGAGCGGCTTCGGCCAGACCGAGAAGCCCATGCGCCAGCCGGTCATCGCATAGGTCTTGGACCAGCCGTTGAGCAGGATCAGCCGGTCGCGGATTTCGGGATAGCTCAGCAGGCAGACATGCTTCTCGCCGTCATAGAGCATCTGGTCGTAGATCTCGTCGGACATGATCGCGACGTCGGGGAACTTCGCCAACCCCGCGACGAGCTTGTCGACCTCGCTCTTCGGCGTGACGCCGCCGGTCGGATTGGCCGGCGAATTGATGATCAGCAGCCGCGTTTTCGGGGTGATCAGCGCCAGCGTCTCGTCCGCGGAGAAGGCAAAGCCGTTCTCCTCGCGGATCGGCACCGGGACCGGGGTCGCGCCGGTATATTCGATCATCGAGCGATAGATCGGGAAGCCGGGATCGGGATAGAGGATTTCCGCGCCGGGCTCGCCGAACATCAGGATCGCCATGAACATGGTGACCTTGCCGCCGGGCACGATCATCACGCTTTCCGGCGAAACCTCGACCTCAAAGCGCCTGTGCAGGTCGGCCGCCACCGCCTCGCGCAGTGGCAGGATGCCGTTGGCCGGGGTGTAGCCGTGATGGCCGTCGCGCAGCGCCTTCACGGCCGCCTCGACGATATGGTCGGGCGTCGGGAAATCCGGCTGGCCGATGCCGAGATTGACGATGTCCTTGCCCTGCCGCTGGAGTTCGGTGGCGCGCGCCAGCACGGCGAAGGCGTTCTCCTCGCCGATACGGGCGAATGACGGGACGACGTGCAGCGTCATGGCGGCGTTTCCTCGGGCCTGGTCGCGATCCGGCCCGCTCGAGACGGGGCCTGCGCCGTCCTTGTCGCCAAAACGATGGCGCTTGCAAGCGCCGCCCCGCCGACGGCGCTGGCGTCGGTCGTGGCCGGCCTGCGCAAATAGTATGACTATCAGCCGTCTGGACGCTTGCCGGCGCGAGACCGATCGGCATGATGGCTCAGGTCAAATCGTTTGAATGACAATCGGCAAGCGGCCGCCAGCGCCGCGCCGCGCGAGAGGAAATGCAGGATGGCCAAAGCTCCCGAAAGCAACGCGCCGCGCCAGGCCCGGCCCGTCGCCATCACGAAACGCAAGGCCCCGCGCCGGATCAAGCCGGCGCAGCTGCGCTCGAAGGCCTGGTTCGACAACCCCGCCAATGCCGACATGACCGCGCTCTACATCGAGCGCACGATGAACTTCGGCCTGTCGCGCGACGAATTGCAGTCGGGCCGGCCGATCATCGGCATCGCGCAGACCGGCTCCGACATCGCGCCCTGCAACCGCCACCATCTCGAACTCGCGCCGCGCATCCGCGACGGCATCCGCGAGATGGGCGGCGTGCCCTTCGAGTTCCCGATCCATCCGATCCAGGAAACCTGCAAGCGCCCGACCGCGAGCCTCGACCGCAACCTGCAATATCTCTCGCTGGTGGAGATCCTCTACGGCTATCCGCTCGACGGCGTCGTGCTGACGACGGGCTGCGACAAGACCACGCCGGCGCAGATCATGGCGGCCGCCACCGTCGACATCCCGGCGATCGCGCTGCCCGGCGGGCCGATGCTGAACGGCAATTTCCGCGGCGAGCGCACGGGCTCGGGCACCATCGTCTGGAAGGCGCGCCAGATGATGGCGGCGGGCGAGATCGACTATCGCGGCTTCGTCGATCTGGTCGCCTCCTCGGCGCCCTCCGCCGGCCATTGCAACACCATGGGCACGGCCTCGACGATGAACTCTCTCGCCGAGGCGATGGGCATGACCCTGCCCGGCGGCGCGGCGATCCCCGCGCCCTACCGTGATCGCTACGAGATGGCCTATCTCACCGGCAAGCGCATCGTCGAGATGGTCTGGGAGAACCTGACGCCGTCGAAAATCCTGACCCGCGAGGCCTTCGAGAACACCATCGTGGTCAACTCGGCGATCGGCGGCTCGACCAACGCGCCGATCCACGTCAACGCCATCGCCAGACATATCGGCGTCAAGCTCGACAACGAGGACTGGACCGAGATCGGCTACGAGATTCCGCTGCTGGTCAATCTCCAGCCGGCCGGCGAATATCTCGGTGAAGACTACTATCGCGCCGGCGGCGTGCCCGCCGTGGTCGCCGAACTCGTCGCCAAGGGCAAGATCAAGCCGGCGCTGACCGCCAATGGCCGGACGCTGGCGGAGAACTGCGAAGGCCTGTTCTCCGGGGACCGCGACGTCATCAAGGCCTATGACGCGCCGATGAAGCCGCAGTCGGGCTTCCTCAACCTGTCGGGCAACCTGTTCGATTCGGCGATCATGAAGACGAGCGTGATCACTCCGGAATTCCGCAAGCGCTATCTCGAGAATCCGAAGGACCCCATGGCCTTCGAGGGCAAAGCGGTCGTCTTCGACGGGCCGGAGGACTACCACCACCGCATCGACGACCCCGCGCTCGCGATCGACGAGCACTGCGTGCTGTTCATCCGCGGCGTCGGGCCGATCGGCTATCCGGGCGCGGCCGAGGTCGTGAACATGCGGCCGCCGGACTATCTCATCAAGAAGGGCGTCACCGCGCTGGCCTGCGTCGGCGACGGCCGGCAATCGGGCACCTCCGGCTCGCCCTCGATCCTCAACGCCTCGCCGGAAGCCGCGACCGGCGGCGGGCTGGCCTTGCTGAAGACCGGCGACAGGGTCCGGATCGACCTGAAGAAGCGCTCGGCCGACATGCTGATTTCCGACGCCGAGCTGGAGCAGCGCCGCGCCGCGCTGAAGGCGGCCGGCGGCTACAGATACCCGAAGAGCCAGACGCCGTGGCAGGAGATCCAGCGCCGGATCGTCGGCGAGCTGTCCGAGGGCATGGTCCTGAAGCCTGCGGTCAAGTATCAGAAAATCCACAAGAAATTCGGCATCCCGCGCGACAACCATTGATGTTGACGCAGCCGGCGTCGATGGCCGGCGTCATGCTCGGGCTTGATCCGAGCATCTCCTTGAAGAGTTTCCGGGTCTGCACTTCGCCCGAGCATGACGAACCCGACATCATTCCGCTCGTGCATTGCAATTGATCGTGCGGCGCTCGCATGCGGGGCTGACAAACCGGCCGTGCCCCCACACTATGCCGCCTCCCTGCCGCTTCCTTGCCGCCTCCGACCCGAAACGATCGAAAAATGACCTATTCTCCCCAGGTTTCCGCCTTCCGCGCCCTCCACGAAACCGGCTGTTTCGTGTTGCCCAATCCCTGGGACATCGGCACGGCCCGCTGGCTGCGCGGGCAGGGCTTCAAGGCGCTCGCCTCGACCAGCGCCGGCTTCGCCTTCACGCAAGGCCGCGCCGACCAGGACGTGCCGCGCGACATGATGCTGACCCACCTGGTGGAGCTGGTGAAGGCGGTGCCCGATCTGCCGGTCAACGCCGATTTCGAGAACGGCTACGCCGATACGTCCGACGGGGTCGCGGCCAACGTCAAGCTCTGCGTCGCGACCGGCGTCGCCGGCCTGTCGATCGAGGACGCCACAGGGCGCAGGGACGAGCCGCTCTATGATTTCGATCTCGCCGTGGCGCGGATCAGGGCGGCGCGGCGCGCGATCGACGAGACCGGCTCGGGCGTGGTCTTGACGGCGCGGGCCGAATGTTTCCTGACCAACCACCCCGACGCGCTGAACGAGGCGGTCCGGCGGATCGCGGCCTATGCGGAGGCCGGGGCCGACGTGCTCTACGCGCCCGGACCGAGGACGCCCGAGCAGATCGCGGCGATCGTCGCCGCCGCCGGCGGCAAGCCCGTCAACCAGTTGATCTACGCCGATCTCGGACTGAGCGTGGCCGATGTCGAGGCGCTGGGCGTGCGCCGGATTTCGATTGGAGCCGCGCTGGCGCGCGCGGCCTGGGCGGCCTTCATCGAGGCCACGCGCCTGATCAACGAGGAGGGCAGCTTCCGGGGCTTTGCCGGGAATGGCGCGTCGGCGCCGCTGAACGGCTTTTTCCGCAGCGACCTGAAGGCGCGTTCGTGAGCGGAGCGCTGCTGATCGCGCCGGCCTGGCTGGGCCTCAGCGGCCTCTGGATCATCGACGCCAGGGGCAATCGCAGGGCGGTTGACGCTGAGGAAGTCGGCCTGTCGGAGGATGTCGCCGACCGGCTTGAGGCCTGGATGGACACGTTCGACGCGATCTACGAGGAAGACGACGAGGCGCGCTCGCGCTTTCCCGACGCGGTCGAGCAGATGGCCTGGGAGGCGGAAGGGGCGGCGCTAGCCGTGGCGATCGCGCTGGAACTCGGTTCTGACTGGGAGGTGAGCACCGATCTGACCGGCTGGCGGGAGATGACCAAGCCATGAATGCGGCGCCCGACAACCCGCTGCTCGACTGGAAGGCTTCGCCCTTTCCGCCGGCAAGAATTCTCCAGGGCCGCTACTGCCGGCTGGAGCCGGTGGATCCCGCCCGCCATCTCGACGACATCTGGGCCGCCATGGCCGGGCATGACGATTTATGGCGGTGGATGCCGGCCGAACCGCCGCAGACGAAAGAGGCCTATCGCGCGCTGCTGGAGATGATGGCGGGCAAGGCCGGCATCGTGCCCTTCGCCATCATCGACACCGCCGACGGCAAGGCCAAGGGGCATCTCTGGCTGATGGAGATCCGGCCGGAGCAGGGCGTCTTCGAGGTCGGCTACATAACCTACTCGCCGAGCCTGCAGAAAACCCGCGTCGCGACCGAGGCGATCTTCCTGTGCGGCGATTACGGCTTCTCGCTCGGTTACCGCCGCTTCGAGTGGAAGTGCAACGATCTCAACGAGCCCTCGAAGCGCGCCGCCTTGCGCTTCGGCTTCAGCCCTGAAGGCCTGTTCCGCCAGCATATGGTCGTGAAAGGCAGGAACCGCGACACCGCCTGGTTCTCGATCCTCGACGGCGAATGGCCGGTCCGGGCGCAGGCGTTCCGGCGCTGGCTCGATCCGGCGAATTTCGACGCGACCGGCCGGCAGCGGGTCGCGCTGACGGCGTTCAACCATCCTGTCGCGCAGGCCGGCCCGGCGACGCTCCGGCGGGCGTCGATGACCGACGTCCCGGCGATCCGAATGCTGAAGACCGCCGCCTACCTGCCGAATGAACGGATCATCGGCGTGCCTTCGCTGCCGCGCATCGCCGACTACGCGCAGGTCGTCGCGGAGCATGAGGTCTGGCTGGCCGAGGGCGAGGCCGGGCTGGAGGCTGCGCTCGTGCTGGATATCGAGCCGGAGGACTTCACGGTCTGGAGCGTCGCCGTCGCGCCGGAGGCCGCCGGGCGCAGGCTCGGCTCGGCGCTCATGGGCTTTGCCGATGAGCGCGCCTGGGCGCTCGGCTACGGCTCGGTGCATCTCTACACCAGCGCTAAGCTGACCCAGCGCATCGGCTGGTACGAGCGTCTCGGCTACGCGATCACCCATCAAGAAGAGCGAGCCGACCGGCGGCTCACCCATATGCGAAAAGCACTTCACAAGGCCGGCTGAACAGGGACGGGATCATGGCGGGACGTTTGAAGGGCAAGGTCGCGGTCGTCACCGCGGCCGGACAGGGCATCGGCCGCGCGATCGCCGAAGCGTTCGTCGCCGAGGGCGCGACGGTCTTTGCGACCGACAAGGACGTGACGCTTCTGGAGGGCATTCCGAAAGCCAAGAAGCGCAAGCTCGACGTGCTTTCGAACCGGGCGGTCGAGGCCTTCGCCGCCAAGCTCGGCGCGATCGACATTCTCGTGAACGCCGCCGGCTACGTCCATCACGGCACGGTGCTGGAGTGCGACGACAAGGCCTGGGCCTTCTCCTTCGACCTCAACGTCCAGTCGATGCACCGCACGATCAAGGCCTTCCTGCCGGCCATGCTGGAGAAGGGCTCGGGCTCGATCGTCAACATCGCGTCGGGCGCGGGCTCGGTGCGCGGCATCCCCAACCGCTATGTCTACGGCGCCTCGAAAGCCGCCGTGATCGGCCTGACGAAGGCGGTCGCGGCCGATTTCATCAAGCAGGGCGTGCGCGCCAACGCGATCTGCCCCGGCACGATCCAGTCGCCCTCGCTCGACCAGCGCATCGCCGACCTCGCCAGGCTGACCAAGACCTCGGAAGCCGCCGCCCGCCAGGCCTTCATCGACCGCCAGCCGATGGGCCGGCTCGGCACGGCCGAGGAAATCGCCTGGCTCGCGGTCTATCTCGCCTCCGACGAGGCGAGCTACACCACCGGGCAGATCCATCTCGCCGATGGCGGTTTTGCGCTCTGAGGCGCGGTGAAAGTTCGAAGGACAGATTCGATGCACATCCTCGTTCTCGGCGGCGCCGGCATGGTCGGCCGCAAATTCATCGAACGGCTGGCCCTTGCCGGCGAGCTCGGCGGCAAGCCGATCGACAAGGTCACGGCGCAGGACGTCGTGGCGGCGCAGGCGCCGGCCGCCTGCCCCTTCGGCTTCGACGCCGTGGTCTCCGACATGTCGCTTCCGGGTCAGGCCGAGGCGCTGGTCGCCTCCCGGCCGGAGCTGATCGTCCATCTCGCCGCCATCGTCTCGGGCGAGGCGGAAGCGAATTTCGACCTGGGCTACCGCATCAATCTCGACGGCACGCGCTTCCTCTTCGACGCGATCCGCAGGATCGGCGACGGCTACAGGCCGCGCCTGATCTTCACCTCGTCGATCGCCGTTTTCGGCGCGCCGTTCCACGACAAGATCGAGGACGAGTTCTTCACCACGCCGCTGACCAGCTACGGCACGCAGAAGGCGATCGGCGAGCTTTTGCTCTGCGACTACACCCGGCGCGGCTTCTTCGACGGCGTCGGCATCAGGCTGCCGACGGTCTGCGTCAGGCCCGGCGCGCCCAACAAGGCGGCCTCGGGCTTCTTCTCCAACATCATCCGCGAGCCGCTCAACGGCGTCGACGCGGTCCTGCCGGTCTCCGACCAGGTGCGCCACTGGCACGCCTCGCCGCGCTCGGCCGTCGGCTTCCTGATCCATGCCGCGACGATGGACACCTCGGCGATCGGCCCGCGCCGGGCGCTCACCATGCCGGGCTATTCCTGCACGGTCGCCGAGCAGATCGAGGCCCTGCGCAAGGTCGCCGGCGAGAGCGTCGTCGCGCGCATAAGGCGCGAGCCCGATCCGGTGATCGACGGCATCGTCGCCGGCTGGCCGCGCAATTTCGAGGCGAAGCGGGCGCCGGCGCTCGGCTTCAGGTCCGAATCGAGATTCGAGGAGATCATCCGCGCCCATATCGACGACGAACTCGGTGGAACCTTCGTCAGGTAGATGCGGTATCTCGATACCGTTTCAATCATATCGCTGAAAACAATGCTATTTTTTCCACGATTGCGTCGCCGTCCTGCTTGACAGCGGCTGCCGCCGCCCCTATCCCCGCGCCACATCGCCGCCGGCGTCGCCGGCGGCTTCGTTTTTTCTCATGTTCAGGAAGGGTTC
>JAKFWE010000413.1 GCA_021732895.1 Allobosea sp.
GTGGTGCTTACGCTGCCGGGCGGCCTGCGCCAGCTCGCCGCGATGCTGGCTGGACCGGGGAAAGAGCGCGCGCCGATCCGCCCGCCCGCTCCCGCCGCACCCGCGCCGGAGGCCGGGCATGGCTGAGGCCGCGCTGACCGCCCGCGGGCTGGACAAGCGGTTCGGCGGGCTGCGCGCCGTCTCGGGCGTCTCGCTCGATGTGCATCTCGGCGAGATCCACGCCGTGATCGGCCCCAACGGAGCGGGCAAGACCACGCTGATCAATCTGCTCTCGGGCGACCTGCGCGCCAGCGCCGGCGAAATCGCGCTCGGTGGACGCGACGTCACCCGCTTCACGCAGGAGCGCCGGGGTCTGGCCGGGATCGGCCGGTCTTACCAGAAGACCACGATCTTCGCGGCCTTTTCCGTGTTCGAGAATGTCCGGCTGGCGGCGCAGGCGCATGGCGCGAGGCCGCTGCGGATGTTCGCCTCCGCGGCCGGCGACGGCGCGGTCAACGCGCGGGCGGAGGAGGCGCTGCGCACCGTCGGCCTCGAGGCCCGCTCCGACGTGACGGCGAGCCTGCTCAGCCATGGCGAACAGCGCCAGCTCGAGATCGCGATGGTGCTGGCGACCGGCCCCAGGATCGTCCTGCTCGACGAGCCGCTGGCCGGGATGGGCCGGGCCGAGGCCGGCGCGATCGTGGCGCTGATCGCCTCGCTGAAGCCCGGCCGCGCCGTGCTGATCGTCGAGCACGACATGGACGCCGTCTTCGCGCTCGCCGACCGGCTGACCGTGATGGCCGATGGCTGCGTCATCGCCAGCGGGGCGCCCGCCGAGGTCAGGGCGCATCCGGCGGTGCGCGCCGCCTATCTCGGCGACCATGGCGGGCCGGCGAACGGTGGACCGGCAAATGGTGGAGCTGCATGAGCGCGCTTCTGTCGGTCGAGCGGCTCGACGCCTATTACGGAGCCAGCCAGATCCTGCGCGGGATCGGGCTGGGAGTCGCGCGTGGCGAGCAGATCGCCCTGATCGGCCGCAACGGCATGGGCAAGACGACGCTGCTGCGCTCCCTGATCGGCCTCGTGTCGGACCGCCGCGGCCGCATCCTGCTCGACGGCGCCGACATGATCGCCGCCGCGCCCGAGACGATCGCGCTGGCGGGCGTCGCGCTGGTGCCGGAGGGGCGCGGAATCTTCGGCTCGCTGAGCGTGGTCGAGAACCTCGTCATGGCGGCGCGGGCGGGGCGGGACGGCCGCCGGCTCTGGACGCTGGAGCGGATTTTCGAGCTCTTCCCGCGCCTGCACCAGCGCCGCGCCAATGGCGGGCATCAGCTTTCGGGCGGCGAGCAGCAGATGCTGGCGATCGGCCGGGCGCTGATGACCAACCCGGAGCTGATCCTGATCGACGAGGCGACCGAGGGGCTGGCTCCGCTGATCGCGCAGGAAATCTGGCGCACGCTCGAGGCGGTGCGCGGCGAGAACGTCGCGACCATCGTCGTCGACAAGGACATCGCCGCGCTGTCGCGCGTCGCCGACCGGTTCCTCGTGCTGTCCAAGGGCGAGATCGTCTTCGAGGGCGCGCCGGCCGCGCTTGCGGCGCGGCCGGAGGTGCTGGAGCGCTATCTCGGGGTCTGAGGCGTCTCAGTAGGTCTCGACATGGTAGCGGCCGTCGCCGCGCATCGCGTCCTTGAGCGCGGCCCAGTCGATGCCGGCATGGCGGCAGATGTCGGCGAAGGCTTCGTCGACGCCCGATTCCATGCCGCGCAGCCCGCAGATGTAGACATGCGCGCCCGGCTGCGGCAGCAGTTCGGCGAGCGCGGCGCCCTCGCCGCGGATCGCGTCCTGAACGTAGACGCGCGGCTGGCCCGGCGCGCGCGAATAGCAGAAATGCTTGCGCAGCAACGTCTCGGGCACTTTCTGGAGCGGGCCGAAATAGGGCAGCTCCTCCTGCCGGCGCGCGCCGAAGAACAGCACGAGCTTGCCCGAAGCGTCGGGCATGGCGCGCCGCCTTCGCTCGGTGAAGCCGCGAAACGGGGCCGAGCCGGTGCCGGTGCAGATCATGATGATCGTGGCGGCCGGATCGTTGGGCATCAGGAAGGTGGCGCCGAACGGGCCGGTGACCTCGATCCGCGCGCCCTTCTGCAGGTCGCAAAGCCAGTTCGAGGCGAGGCCGCCCTTCTCGCGCTTCACCGTCAGCGCCAGATTGCCGGCATTGGGCTTCTCGCCGTCGCGCGGGCTCGCCACCGAATACAGCCGGATCGCGTGCGGCTTGCCCGCCGCGTCGGTTCCCGGCGGCACGACGCCGATGCTCTGGCCCTCCAGCACCGGAAAGGGCTGGTCACCGAAATCGAGGATCAGGTGGCGCACGTCGTTGTCGGCGTCGGCGGCGGTCAGCCGGAAATTGCCGGTCAGCGTGGCGGTCGCCGGCTTGCCGCGATTGTAGAGATTGACGCTCGGCTTGCTGGCGGAGGCCGGCGCGACCGGCTTGCCGCCGAGACCCCGGCGGGCCTCCTCGAGCAGCTTGCCGACCTCATCCTCCAGCGCCTCGGGCGCGCCCTCGCCGGCGAGATCCGGCAGGTCCTCCTGCATCGGCAACTCGCCCCAGGAGAACTGCTCGTCGAGCGAATAGGCGCGGCTGACCACCCGCCAGTTGTCGATCGAGCCGGTCGGGCAGGGCGAGATGCAGTCCATGCAGTAATTGCACAGGCTCGCATCGACGACGTAGTTGTTGTCGTCATGCGTCACCGCATCGACCGGGCAGGTCTCCTCGCAGGTGTTGCAGCGAATGCAGATCTCCGGATCGATGACATGCTGCTTGAGCGGAGCGTTCAGGACCGACATGGCGTTTCCAGCGTCCGCCTGATCACGCCGCGATCTTCACATATTCGAAATCGCCGGGCTTGTTGTCGATGCCGACCTTGGGCGCGGCGATCCAGCCGGCGAACTGGCCGGGCTCGGAAACCGGCGTCATCAGCGACTCGATGAAGGCGCCGTCCTCCGCCGAAGGCAGGTAATCGTCCCGGACCCTGGCCCAGTCGGCCTCGCCGAGCAGCACGCCCTTCGGCGTCGCGTGCACGTTCTTGAACTCGCCGATATGGCGGTGGAACACCGTATGCGGCAGCTCCAGCCGGAAATTCACGCCCGTCTTCTCGATGATCTTGTTCCAGCGCTCGACGCCCTTGGCGCAGTCGTTCACATAGTCGTCGCGCAGGCGCATGTTCAGCGCGGTCAGGGCCGGCTCGTCCACCAGCGCGATCGCGCCGTCGACCAGCTTGGCGACCGGATAGGTCGCGGTGGTCAGGCGGTGATCGTCGTCGATCTTGGTCTCCTGGAAACGGCCCTTGAGGCCGCAATTGTAGAAATTCGCCGCATTGGTCGAGACCTCGGAGCCGAACAGGTCGAGCGACAGCGAATAGTGCAGGTTCATCTTCTTCTGGATCGTCGGCAGGTCGATCACGCCGAGCGCCCGCACCTTCGCGATGTCGGTCGGATCGTCGACGCCCGCCGCCAGCATCGCCTCGCAGGTGCGCTGGATGGTGCGTCCGACGCCGGTCTCGCCGACGAACATGTGGTGCGCCTCCTCGGTCAGCATGAACCGGCAGGTGCGCGAGAGCGGGTCGAAGCCCGACTGCGCCAGGCTCTCGAGCTGCATCTTGCCGTCGCGGTCGGTGAAGAAGGTGAACATGAAGAAGGAGAGCCAGTCCGGCGTCGCCTCGTTGAATGCGCCGAGCATGCGCGGCGCGTCCTCGTCGCCGGAGCGCCGACGCAGCAGGTCGTCGGCCTCCTCGCGGCCATCGCGGCCGAAATATTTCTGCAGCAGGTAGACCATCGCCCAGAGATGGCGGCCCTCCTCGACATTGACCTGGAACAGGTTGCGCATGTCGTAGAGCGAGGGCGCGGTCTTGCCGAGATGGCGCTGCTGCTCGACCGAGGCCGGCTCGGTGTCGCCCTGGATCACGATCAGCCGGCGCAGCATGGCGCGGTATTCGCCCGGCACCTCCTGCCAGGCGTCCTCGCCCAGATGCTGGCCGAAATTGACCTTGCGCGCCTCGTCGCGCGGCGCGAGCAGCACGCCCCAGCGATATTCCGGCATGCGGACATAGTCGAACTTGGCCCAGCCCTTGGGATCGACGCTGATCGCGGTGCGCAGATAGACCAGCGATTCCTGAAAGCCCTCCGGCCCCATGTCGTTCCACCAGTCGAGATAGCCGGGATGCCAGCCCTCGAGCGCCTTCAGCACCTGCCGATCGTTGGCGAGATCGACGTTGTTGGGGATCTTGGTGGTGTAATCGACGTGGACGATCTCGGACATGGGATGGCTCCGTCTCTGTGAACGTCATTGTAAGGTGCGAGGCGCCGAAGCGTTCCTGCGTCTCGCGCCGACCTCTGGCTTGCTTCGCCGCGCCCGCAATGACGCGGTTGGGATTTCGGGCTCGGGCCTCAAACTCTGTGCATGTCGAACTCGGCCCGCTCCCCGGTGCCGTAGCGGCGCAGCGCGCCGTTCTCGCCGACCGCGTTGGGGCGCTGGAAGATCCAGTTCTGCCAGGCGGTGAGGCGGGCGAAGATCTTCGACTCCATCGTCTCGGGGCCGACGAAACGGAGATTGGCCTCCAGCCCCGTCAGCGCATCCGGCGAGAAGCTGCCGCGCTCCTCCAGGAAGACGCGGAACTCGTCGTCCCAGTCGATGTCGTCGAGCGCGAAGGTGACGAGGCCCAGCGCCTCGGCGCTCTCGGCGTCGAGCGCCTCGCCGATGCGGGCCCGGGCGGCGTCGAGATCGGCGGGCTCGGCCTGGAAGCGCGATTGCAGCCGGGTCAGCCCGTGGCTCATCGGGTAGGCCCCGAAATTCAGCGGGCTGAGGGCGAGCGCGGCCGGCGGCCGGTTCTCGCCCTGGCGCTCGCCGATCAGCATGTAGGCCCGGTCGGCGGCGAAGGCGAGCTCGGCCAGCGTGCCGGAAAAGCAGGAGCCGGGCTCGATCGCGGCGACGAGCGTGCGCGAGGTCACGTCGATGCGCTTGAGCACGCGCTTCCAGTATTGCCTGATCTCGTTGACGAGCCAGTGTTCCCTGTGCGCCTCCAGCAGCGCGTCGCAGGCCAGCACGGCGGCGCCGTCGCCCTGCGTCCGGAAGACGATGATCGCGGTCTCCGGCTCGTTGCTGCGAAGGTGCAGGATCGCGTCGTCGAGTTCGCGCGCCGCCCGCAGCGGCCAGAACTCCGCGCCCTGCGCAATGAGCCCGGCGAGATCGGCCGGCGGCGCGGCCTCCGGAGCACTCACCGTCACCGTCGCGATGCGCTCGGCGCGGGCGATCTCGACCGTGACATGCCGGTAATGCACGCTGTCGGCCTCGAAGCGGCGATCGAGCGGCGTCAGCGCCACGCCCTCGCCTTCGCCACGGCGGGTCGAGGCGTCGGCCAGCGCGGCGACGCGGGCGGCCACCTTCGCCTCGATGCGGGAGGCCGGCGCGATCTCGTCGACGAGGCGCCATTGCACCGCGCGGCGGCCCCTGACGCCCTCCTCGATGGTGCAGAAATAGTCGGCATGGTCGCGGCGGACCTTGCGCTTGTCGATGACGCGGGTCAGCCCGCCGGTGCCGGGCAGCACCGCAAGCAGCGGCACCTCCGGCAGCGCCACGGCGGCCGCGCCGTCATCGACCAGCACGATCTGATCGGCGGCCAGCGCCAGCTCGTAGCCGCCGCCGGCGGCCGTGCCATTGATCACGCAGATGAAATGCTGGCCCGAATTCGCGCTCGAATCCTCGATGCCGTTGCGGGTCTCGTTGGTGAACTTGCAGAAATTGACCTTGTGGGCGTGGCTTGCGCCGGCCAGCATGCGGATGTTCGCGCCGGCGCAGAAGACCCGGTTCCTGGCCGAGCGCAGCAGCACGACCTTGACCTGCGGATGCTCGAAACGCAGCCGCTGCACCGCATCGGCGAGTTCGATGTCGACGCCGAGATCGTAGGAATTCAGCTTGAGCTGGTAGCCCTCGAACAGCCCGCCATTCTCATCGACATCCATGGTCAGCGTCGCGAGGGCGCCATCGACGTCGAGGCGCCAATGGCGATAGCGCGCGGGCTGCGTCTGGAAATCGATCCGCTCCGCTCCATGCGCCAGCTTGCGCGTCTCGCCCGCCATGGTCTCTCGTCCTTCTCATGAGAGCAGGAATAATAATGCATATTTTTGGCCGGACAAGCGGGTCTCTCGAAAAACATGCATTTTTGTGCATGCTGTTCGGCCCGGCCGGTCAAGCGGCCCGCGCGAACTCGCCCTCGCCATGGTCGTCGAGGATGCGGTTGGCGAAGCCGGCGATGAGTCCGAGCGTCACGTCCGGCGCCTCGCGCTGCGGCGCGTGGCCGATGCCGGGCAGCAGCGCGACGTCGACTGGGCAGTAGCATTCCGACTCGGCGATTTCGATCTGCCGGCGGGTGCCGTAGCGGTCGGCCTCGCCCTGCACGATCTGGATCGGCACGCGCACATAGGCGAGCGCCTCCGAGATGTCCCAGGCGCGGAAGCCGGGGTCGAGCCAGGCGTCGCTCCAGCCGCGAAAGGCGTTGTCGGCGTCCCTGTGCCGGCGCGCCAGCCGCTCGCGCAGCCCGCCGCTTTCATAGGCCACCCTCGCCTGCTCGATTTCGGCGATGGTCTCGTCCTCGACGACGAAATGCGGCGCGATCAGGCAGAGCCCGCGGATGCGATGGTCCTGCACGCCGCCGGCGTAGATCGTCGCGATCGAGCCCCCGTCGGAATGGCCGACCAGCAGTCCGCGCCGGAAACCGATCGCCGCCAGGACGCGCGGCAGCGTCTCCAGCGCCTCCGCGTGCATGTAGTCGAGCGGTCGCGGCAGCGCGGCCGGAGTGGAGGCGCCATATCCGGCCCGCGAATAGGCCAGCACGCCGGCCCCGGTCGCCTGCGCCAGGCGCTCGGGGACGTCGTCCCACAGGCCGGCCGAGCCCAGCCCCTCGTGCAGCAGCACCAGCGTCGGCGCGGCCTCGGGCGCCGGCCCGGCGAAGCGATATTCGAGCCGGGCGGAGCCGAGATCGAGCATTCCTTCGGGCTGAAGTTGCGTCATGGCGTCATTCTCCTTGCGGGCCGGCCTCGCGATCGCGCAGCTTGAAGCGCTGGATCTTGCCGGTCGCGGTCTTGGGCAGGGCGTCGACGAAGGCGATCCAGCGCGGATATTTCCACGCGCCGATGCTCGCCTTGACGTGTTCCTTGAGGGCCGGGGCGAGATCGCCGCCGGGGGCGTCGGCCTTGAGCACGACATAGGCCTTCGGCTTGGTCAGCCCGTCGCCGTCCTGCGCCGGGATCACCGCCGCCTCGAGCACCGCGGGATGGCCGATCAGCGCGCTCTCGACCTCGAAGGGCGAGACCCAGATGCCCGAGACCTTGAACATGTCGTCGGCCCGGCCGCAATAGGTGTAGCGCCCGTCGGCGTCGCGGACGTATTTGTCGCCGGTGCGGGTCCAGGCGCCCTCGAAGGTGGTGCGGCTCTTCTCGCGCTGGTTCCAGTAGCCCTCGGCGGCGGACGGCGCATGGACCAGCATCTCGCCGATCTCGCCGTCCGGCGTCGGCTCGCCGGTCTCGCCGACCAGCCTGACTCGGTAGCCCGGCACGGCGCGTCCGGACGTGCCGTAGACCAGATCGTCCGGATGGTTGGAGAGGAAGATGTGGAGCAGTTCGGTCGAACCGACGCCGTCGAGGATGTCCGTCCCGAAGCGCGCCTTCCAGGCCTGGCCGACATGGGCCGGCAGCGCCTCGCCGGCCGAGACGCAGAGCCGCAGCCGGGGCGAGCCCGGCTCGCCGGCGAGAGCGGGATCGCCCAGCATGGCCGCGTAGAGCGTCGGCACGCCGAAAAACAGCGTCGGCCGGTGGCGCGCCAGCAGCGAAAACATCGCCGCCGGCGTCGGCCGCCCGGGGTTGAGGATCGTCGTCGCGCCGACCGACATCGGGAAGGTCAGGGCGTTGCCGAGCCCATAGGCGAAGAACAGCTTGGCGGCCGAGAGGCAGACATCGTCTGGCCGGATGCCGAGCACCTGTGCGCCATAGGTCTCCGCCGTCGCCATCAGGCTGGCATGGACGTGCTTGACGCCCTTGGGCATGCCGGTGGAGCCCGACGAGTAAAGCCAGAAGGCGGGTTCGTCGGGATGGGCCGCGACGGTCTCGAAGACCTCGGATTCGCGCGCCAGTTCGGCCGCGAGGTCGAGATGGGGCCCGCCGCCGGCGCCGTCGACGACCACGACATGGCGCAGATGCGGCAGGCCCGCCAACGCCGGCTCGACGACCGGCAAGAGGGCGGCGGAAATGAACAGGATCCTCGCCCGCGCGTCGGCCAGCATGTAGGCGTACTGCTCGGCCGGCAGCAGGGTGTTGAGCGGCGCCGGCGCCACCCCCGCCCGGATCGCGCCGAGGAAGACGGTCGGGAAATCGACCGTATCGAGCATGATCATCGCCGCGCGCTCCTCGCGGCGGATGTCGAGACGCGTCAGCAGATTGGCGAGGCGGCAGGTCTGCGCCTGCAATTCGCCGTAGCTCAGCGCCCGCGCCGGATCGACGAAGGCCACCCTGTCGCCGCGCCCCTGCGCGACATGGCTGTCGAGCAGGGCCGTCACGGCGTTGTGACGCACCGATTCGTGCGACGGACTGCTCATGCCGCGCTCCAGATTTCGAGCGGCGAGGCTTCAGCGCGCGCGTCCGGCCGGACCGGCCGGAAGCATGCGAACGGGATTGCGCCGGGTCGGCGAGCGCACGTCTGGCGTCATTGGCGTTCCATCCCATTTTCTGAATTATAATGCATATTAGCTGCGTCGCCTGGATTGATGTCAACCGTCGGCTGCACTATTTCTCGCATGAGCCGGAGCGAAAGCTGGGCTGGAGTGAAAGCCGGCGCCGCCAAGCGCCGGACGGGGCGGCGACATGGACAGGACCGGACCGGAGACCGAACAGATCGCCGCGCCGGGCGCGGAAGCCGTCGCCGCGCTCGCCGGCGAGGCCGAGGCCGCCTTCCTCGCCGCGCTCGGCCAGCGCGTGCGCATCATGCGGGCGCAGCGCGGCATGTCGCGCAAGGTGCTCTCGCGCGTCTCGGGCATTTCCGAACGCTACATCGCCCAGCTCGAGAGCGGGCGCGGCAACGTCTCGATCATCCTGTTGCGGCGGGTCGCCAACGCGATCGGCGCGCGGCTCGAGGATCTGGTCCTGACCGGGCAGGAGATGCAGGACTGGCCGATGATCCGCGACCTGATGCGCGGCGCGTCCGACGAGCAGGTGGCGCAGGTCAAGGCGCTGCTCTCGGGCAACGCCTCGGCGAAAGCCAGCGCCGCCGCGCGGCGCGTCGCGCTGATCGGGCTCCGGGGCGCGGGCAAATCGACGCTCGGGCGCATCGTCGCCGAGAAGCTCGGCTGGAGCTTCGTCGAGCTCAACCGCGAGATCGAGCGCGAGAACGGCCTCTCGGTCGCCGAAATCTTCGCGCTCTACGGGCAGGAGGGCTATCGCCGGCTGGAGCAGGCGGCGCTGCGCCGGCTGATCGCGCAGCCCGGCCCGATGGTGCTGGCCACCGGCGGCGGCATCGTCGCCGAGCCGCTGACCTTCGATCTGGTGCTCTCGGCCTTCTTCACCATCTGGCTGAAGGCGCGGCCCGAGGAGCACATGCGCCGGGTGCGCCAGCAGGGCGACCTGCGCCCGATGGGCGACGACCGCTCGGCGATGCAGGAACTGCGCACGATCCTCGCCAGCCGCGAGCCGCTCTACGCCCGCGCGCAGGCGGCCTTCGACACCGCCGGCCAACCCGCCGCGACCGCCGGCGACAGGCTGGCGGCGCTGATCGAGAGCCATGCCGGCGGGGCCCGGACACAGGGCGCGTGAGCCGCGCGGGAACCGACGATGCGACCGCTTGCGCCCTGGAGACGCCGCCGGTCGATCCGCGCGTCACGCTCGGCGCGCTGCTGCGCCGGCGCGGCCTGTCCGATCCCGCGATCCTGGCGCTGCGCCTGACGCTGAACCGGGCCGACCGGGCGACGGATTTCGCCAGCCTCGACGACGTCGTGCGCGCCGGCGCGCTCGGGGCCTATGAGCGCATGCAGGACGGCGCGCGGCTGGGGCGCGACAGCCGCGTGCTGACCTTCCTCGCCGAGCCCGGCGGGCGCGCCCGGCTCGCCGGCTTCCGGCGCTTCACGCTGCGGCGCAGGGGTCTGGTGCCGGGCGACATCGTCTACGACTACGAGGCGGCGCATCTGCTGCACAGCTTCCTCGCCCGCGCCCGCTGCCCGGTCTTCTACGACGCGATCGACGAGGGCGGCCTCGACGACCTGATCGGACGCCTCGTGCTGGACTGGCCGCGCCCGCATCTGCGCGCGATCAGGCCGGCGCACGATCCGGCGATCCTGACGATCGATCCGGAGGGCCCGTGATCGCCGGGCGGGCCGCGCCTCAGGGAACGTAGCGCCGCGAGAGCTCGCCGCGATCCTCGTAGCTCGCCTCGAAGATCGGCGCCGCCAGCGTCGCGCGCACCCTGAGCACGCCCGTCCCGACATTGCGGAAGCCATGCAGCGCGCCGGCCGGAATCACGACCGACTGGTCGGCCGTGAGCCGGCTTGTGTCGCCGCGCAGGGTGATCTCGGCCTCGCCCTCGATCACCTCCAGAACCTCCTCGACCGCGTGCAGATGCGGCGGCGCGCCGAGGCCGGGCTCGCAGAACTGCTCGAAAATGCAGAGCTGCGCCGAGGCCGTGAGCGCCGAGACGCGCATCCGCGTCGTCACGCCCGCGCGCCAGGTTTCCAGCGGTTGGGCCGCATGGTCGAGAACCTGCATGATGACGCTCTCCTGCGGCGGGACGAAGCGACGGCCCGCATGCCGCCCAGTCAGCACATCGGCCGTCGCGCGAAAAGCCCGGCGACGCGCGCCCGGCCCGGGGCCCGCCGCGTTGACAGGCCAGCCGTCGCGCCGCCGCTCACCCGCTGGCGACGCGCCGGCGCGAAAAGCTCGCGCCGTTGTCGGCGGTCGAGACCTCGCCGACCCGCGCGAGCGAGACCAGAATGTCGCGCACCGCGCGCCGGACCTTCAGCCCCTGCCTGAACCCCTGCGCGATGGCGTCGGCGTCGAGCGGCGCGGGCGTGGCGGCGAGCGCCGCCAGCACGGCCGCGACGCGCTCCACCGGCTCGGTCGGGAAGCTCGCCTTGCCAGCCGCGAGCGCCGGCGCGACGAGTTCCGCCGCCTCGATCTGCTCGCCGCCCTTGCCGTCGCGGGCAAAGCGCGGGCGCTGGTAGTCCGGCCGCAGCCAGCGCACATGGCCGGCCGCCTCCTCGCGGGCGCGCTGCGCGTTCAGCGCGACGAGCCGGGCGAGGATGTCGTCCTCGGCGAGGTCGGCCGGCCAGCCATAGGCGGCCGCGACGGCGGCGTCGATCGCGTCGTGATGCTCGTTCAGGATCAGCACGAGCGCCTTGTCCCGGATCGCGGCCTGCTCCTCGTCCAGCGGCTGCCCGGCGCGGAGCGCCTCGCGGACATTGTAGAGCTTCGTCAGCGTGAGTTCGGGATGGTCTTCGAGCACCTGCTTTCGCAGGCGGTCCAGCGCCTCGGCCGGCTTGCGGATCGCCTCCTTCTGCGCCCCGGAGGCTTCCGGGAAGGGGAAGGGGTCGAAGCAGCGGGATTTCGAGTAGCGCGGGTCGTTGCCGATTCCGAGCCAGCCGCCGGCGCGCAAGGCCCAGACGACGTGGATGCGCGCCGTCAGCACGCCGAGATGAAAGGCGTCGGAGAGCCCGACCGCGACCAGCATGTTGTCGGGCAGGATGGCGCGGTCGAGGAACTGGAAGACGCGGTGCTTGGCGGTCTCGACCGTGGCGATGTAGCGCTGAAGCGGCGCGAGGGCCGGGCGAAGCTCCTGTCTCGGCTTCCCGAATTGCCACCAGCAATCGAGATAGGCCTTGGCGTCGGCGGTCGGAGACCTTCCGAACTGTGCCCTCCGGTCGGCTTCGACCGTCAGCCGCAGATGCTGATACACCTCCGGAAAGCGCTCCCGAACGTCCTCCGCGCCCAGTCCAAACAGGTCGATCACCATCACGCCGCGCTGCCGCGCCATCAGGTCGCGGCCGTTGCGATAGGCGCGGATATGCGCCTCCAGCCCCGGCCGGCTGCCGAGCCCGAGATGCGCGGCCTCGGCCGGCGTCACGATGAAGCCCGCGCCGTGGAGCTTGACGCCGGGCGAGCACAGCCCCTCGCTCGCCTTCAACGCCAAGGCGCGCGTGACGTCGACGCCGACCGTGAGGTCCGCATTGATCCGCCCTTTCCGCTCGCTCAGTCCGATCCGCGGCTCGTCGCCGTCGAGGCCGCTTTCGGACAGGACCTCGCGCAGCTTGCCGTCGTGTTGCCCTGCGGCCGCCACGGTCATCGCGATGCGCACGGCCGCGGCGTCCTTGCCGGCCTTGGTCCAGGGATGGTCCGGGATCGCGATCAGCAGCGAGACCGGCTTCCTGGCCGATAGATGCCGCTCGACGACACGGCGCTGGAAGACCTGCGTGATCGAGTTGGTGGTGACGAGGCCGAAGCGGCGCAACCGCGTGCCCTTGCGCGTCAAGAGTTCGGCGCAGCGGTCCCACCAGTACATCACGAAATCGGCGCTCTCGTTCATCTGCGGATGCGCCGCCCAGAGCGCCTGGGCCTTCGCATCGCCGAGGCGGGCGCGCAGATCCTTGCCGCCGATGAAAGGCGGGTTGCCGACGATGAACTCGGCCTCCGGCCAGTCCGGCCGGCGCGGATTGGGATAGGTCTCGCGGCCCCCGACGAAGCGCGGGGCCGGCGCGCCGTCCCAGTCCAGCACCGCGTCGCGCTTGTGGATGTGGTCGAGCTTTTCGAGGATCGGCTCCTTCGGCGCGAAGCCGCGCGTGCGGAAATGCCATTGCAGATGGCCGATCCAGAGCACGAGATCGGCGATCGCCACCGCCCGCTCGTTCAGCTCCATGCCCAGAAACTGGCGCGGCCCGACGAAGCGGTCGGCGATGCCGCCCAGTTTTTCGCGCGCGCCGAGCTCGCCGGCGGCGTCCAGCACCTCGCCCTCGAGCTTCTTCATCAGCTCCTGCGCGACATGCAGGAAGTTGCCGGTGCCGCAGGCGGGGTCGAGCACGCGGGTGGCGCAGAGCGTTTCGTGAAACGCCTCGACCCGCGCCAGCGCGCCCTTGGCGTCGCCGCCATCGCGCGCAAGCTGCGCCGCGCCGAGCACGTTGCGCCAGTCCTCGCGCAGGGGCTCGATCACCGTCTCGACCACCAGCCGCTCGACATAGGCGCGCGGCGTATAATGTGCGCCGAGCTTGGCGCGGTCGGCCTCGCTCAGCGCCTGCTCCAGCAGCGTGCCGAAGATCGCGGGCTCGACCTCGCGCCAGTCATGCTCGGCGGCCGCCAGCAGTTCGCCGATTTCCTCGCGCCCGAGCGGAAACACCTTCGCGTTGTCGAAGAGCTTGCCGTTGAACCGCTTCATCTGGGCGCGGATCGAGGTCGAGAACGAGCCCTCGTCCATCGCCCTCCACAATTCGACGACCAGCGGCATGAAGCTCGCGGGCGCGTCGCGGCAGTCGCGCAGCAGCGCCTTGAAGCCGTCCTTCGGGATCAGCGCGACATCCTCGGCGAACATTGTGAACAGGCAGCGCATCAGGAACAGCGCCACCTCTTCGGGATCGTGCTTCTTTTCGAGCGCCTTGGAGACGGCGGCGAGCCGCTGCGCGATCTGGCGGGTGACGCGCGCCGAATGGCGCGTCGGGTCCAGCGTCTCGGGCGCGTCCCAGATCGTCCTGATACGCTCCCGCACCGCCCCATCGCGCAGATCGTCGAGATAGACGCGGAAGCGCTGCCGGTCCGGGAACTGGACGTAGTTCTTCCCCTGTCCGGTGAAGTCGGCATAGAACTCGAAGCAGTGCCCGACATCGCAGATGATGAGGAAGGGCGGCCAGCCATGGCTCGCCGGCAGCGCCTTGGCGTAGTCCTCGGCCTGCCGCCGCGCATGCAGCATCATCACGTCCCAGGCGCGATCCGCGCCGCGCCGGCCGCGCGGGACGGCGACGGTCGGATCGGCCTCGAACAGCGAGCCCTGCGCCTGGAGTATCTCCTTTGCGCCGCCCTTCTCGCGGCTCTGCTTGGCCTCCAGAACGAATTTGCCCTTGCGGTAGAGGTCGATCCGCCCGGTCGAGGCCGATCCGTCGAGATCGCGGAACTTCACCGGATACTCGAAGCGGTAGGTCACGGCCTCCGCATCGCTGGTCGGCGGCTCGGGCAGGTTCATGTCGAGCAGGCGGCACAGATCTTCGAGAAAGCTGACATAGGCGGCGCGCTCCGCGCCCTCGGACGCCCGCCAGCGCGCGATGAAATTCTCGATCTTGTCGTCGCTTGCCGCAGGACCGCCCATGGCGCCAGCGATGGCAAAGGCGGAGGGGGTTGGCAAGCGCCTGAAATCTCCCCGTCATTCCGGGCGTAGCGAAGCGAAGACCCGGAATCCATGCCTGAGCCTTTCCGGCAGTCGCTCCGGCATGGATTCCGGATCGGCGCCGCTTAGCGGCTTGTCCGGAAGGACGGGGGTGGGGGAGCGTTTA
>JAKFWE010000414.1 GCA_021732895.1 Allobosea sp.
ATTGCCGGTCACCATCAGGCGCTGGATGTGGTGGGCATAGGCGTGGCGACGCGTGTCGGCGACGCATTGCGCCAGGCAGTTCATCTTCGTCTCGCCGCTCCAGTAGAACCAGGGGAGCTTGCGCGTAGCCGAGAGCGCGTTGGTCTGCGCGTAGTCCGGCATTTCCAGCCAGTAGATGCCCCGGACATACTCCCGCCAGCCGATGATCTGGCGGATGAAGCCTTCGACGGCGTTGAGCGGCGCACGCCCGGCCCGCCATGCCTCTTCGGCGGCGCGGCAGACCTCCAGCGGCTCCAGCAGGCCGCAATTGAGATAAGGCGAGATCAGCCCGTGAAACAGGAACGGCTCTCCGGTTTTCATCGCGTCCTGATAGTCGCCGAAGCGCGGCAGCGCGTCTGCGACGAAGCTCGCCAAAGCCGCCAGCGCATCTGCTCGCGTCACGCCCCAGCGAAACGGCTCGAGATCGCCGAAGTTCTCGGGGAAGCGCTTCGCGACGAGGTCCAGCACCTCCCGCGTCGTCTCGTCGGGCGAAAAGCCGCCCCGCTCCGGCGCCGTCACGCCCTTCGGCAGGGCCTTGCGGTTGTCGGGGTCGAAATTCCACTGCCCGCCCTGCGGCTCTTCGCCCTCCATCAGCAGCCCGGTCTTGCGCCGCATCTCGCGGTAGAAGAACTCCATCCGGTAGCTCTTGCGGCCATGAGCCCAGGCGGCGAACTCGGTGCGCGAGCAGATGAAGCGCGTGTCAGCGAAGACATGAAGCGGCACGCCCAGCTCTTCGCGCCAGTCCTGCATCATCTCCCAGACGCGCCATTCGCCGGGCTCGGTGACGACTACGGCGTCAGGGGCATGGCGTGCGACGGCGCGCTTCAGCTCGCCGCCGAAGGAGCCTGTGTTGGCGGGATCGTCGAGCGCGACGTAATCGACCCGGATGCCCTCATCCCGCAGGTCCCGCGCAAAATGGCGCATGGCCGAGAGGATCAGCGCGATCTTCTGCTTGTGGTGGCCGACATAGGCGGTCTCGTCGGCGACCTCCACCATCAGCACCGTGTCCTCGGCCGGGTCGAGCCCATCCAGCGCCGCGAGCGAGCGGCTGAGCTGGTCGCCGAGGATGAAGCGCAGCGCGCCCATCAGCCCTTCGTTCGCAAGGTCGAGCGTCCGCCGTCGACGCCGATGATCTGGCCGGTGATCCAGGACGCCTCCTGCGAGACGAGCAGCGCCGCCAGCGGCGCGATGTCCTCGGGCTCGCCGAGCCGCTGCAGCGGGTGCAGGTCGGCGATCGCCTTGGCCATCGCCTCGTTCCCGGTCAGCGCCTTGGCGAGCGGGGTCTTCGTCAGCGACGGCGCGATGCAGTTGACCCGGATCTTCGGAGCCAGTTCCGCGGCGAGCGCCAGCGTCAGGCCTTCGACAGCGCCCTTGGCCATGGCGACGGAGGCATGGGCGGCGAACCCCTGCGCCACGGCGACGGTCGAGAACAGCACGATGCCGGCCGTGCCTTCGGCCTGTCTGAGCGCCGGCAGCGCCGCTTGAATCGCTTTGGCGGCTCCGAGCGCGTTGACGCTGAAATCCTTGAGAAAATCCGCATCGCTCAGGCGCGCCACCGGCTTGAGGTTGATCGTGCCGACGGCATAGACGAGGCCAGCCAGCGCGCCGCCCGCTGACGCCGACTGCGTCGCCTGAGCAAAGAGCGCGTCGTCGGCGACATCGCCTGCCGTGAACCCGGCGTCCAGTTCGGCGGCGACAGCCTCGAGCCGTTCCGCCCCGCGCCCAACGAGGTGAGGTCTGTAGCCCCGCGCTTTCAACGCTCGCGCGATGGCGGCCCCGATGCCGCCGCTGCCGCCGTAGATCAGGATCGTTCCGACCATTCCCCGATGCCTTTTCAGCGCTATCTCCGGGCGTGAACCCGTCGATGCCGAATTAGGGCGGACAGGCGAAAGGGCGAGGCTCGCGATGGCGAAGATGGTGCGCAAGGGCGATCTGCCGCGGAAGACCTGCCTGCACTGCGCCCGCCCCTTCGCATGGCGCAAGAAATGGGAGCGGGTCTGGGACGAGGTGAAATATTGCTCGCAGCGGTGCCGGCAGGAGGCGAAGATGTAAGGGCGTCAGGCGAGGGCCGACTCGACGTCCGTCTTCAAAAAATCGTCGCCGACGAAAAGCAGCGGACAGTTCCGCGACCAGGCAAGCTCGTAAGCGAAGCAGTCACCGAAATTCAGCCTCGCCGGATGAACGCCCCGACCCCAGCGATCATAGGCGTCCGCCGCACGTCTCGCGGATGCCTCGGTGACCGGCGCGATCGTCAGCGGCATTCCATCGATCAGGCGCGCCATCTGCGCGCCGATTCCGCGTCGGCGCGACACGATCAACACCTCGGCCAGCGTACTGGCCGACATGACGAGGTCGTCGCCTGATTTGATACGCTGGAAGCACGCCTCGCCCTGCGGCTCATTTTGCAGAATGGCCAGCAGCGCCGAGCTATCGATGACGATCAAGTCGGCAGCCCGTCGTCGTCATAGAGAAAATCCTGGCTCCGGGCGGCGCAGGGGCCGGGGATCAATGTCTTGGCGGCCGAGGCTTGCACCTCCCTGACCAGCGCTTCGAACGCGTCCCGGTCGAGTTTGCGCGCCACCGGCACGAGTTTCACGGCCGGCAGGCCATGCCGCGTCAGCACCACCTCCTCGCCCGCCTCCGCCCGGCGGACGAGATCGGTCAGTTGGGCTTTGGCCTCGCTAACGGGCACGTCCATGGCGGCCTCTATGCCTTGTCGGTGATCAAGTTAGACCACTCCTTGGTCCAATTCAACGTCCGCCCGTCAGCGCCCGCAGCGCTTCCGGCGTATCGACATCGAGCGCGATCGCGGGATCGTCGAACGGCACGTCGATCACCGCCTCGCCCGCCTCGTCGAGCAGCCGCCTCGCGCCCTGGTCGCCCGACAGGCGCGCCACCGCCGCAAACAGTTCCCGCGCCAGCAGCACCGGATTGCCACGCTGGCCGAACAGCGTCGGCGCGACGGCGAGCGCCTCAGCCTGCTCCGCGAAGACTTGCGCCAAACGGTCGATCACGGCGGCGGTCACATTCGGCATGTCGCCGAGCGAAACCACGACGCCCGGCGTTTCCGGCGGCAACGCCGCGAGCCCCGCCTTGACGGAACCGGCCAGACCGGCCGCGAAATCCGGATTATGGATGAGCCGGACGTCGAGCCCCCCGAGCGCGGCCTCGACCTCGGCGCGCTGGTGCCCCGTCACCACAATCACCGGCGCGGCGCGCGAGGCCAGTTGCGCCTCGACGGCGTGACGAACCATCGGCTTGCCGCGCACGATCTGCAGCAGCTTGTTGTCCGGTCCCATCCGGGTCGAGCGGCCCGCCGCCAGCACGAGGCCGGCGACCGGCGCGGTCTCCAGCCGTTCCGGCGCGCGCGGCTGCGGCCGCGAGACGATCTCCATCAGAAGCCCGCCGACGCCCATCGCCTGGATGTCGGCGCGGCTCACCGGAATGCCCGCAAGGCAGCGCTGCAGCACCCAGTCGAAGCCGTTCTCCTTCGGCGAGCGGGCGCAGCCCGGCGCGCCGATCACCGGCTTGCCGTTGAGTTCTCCGATCAGCAGGAGATTGCCGGGATCGACCGGCATGCCGAGATGCTCGATCCGTCCGCCGGCGGCAAGCAGTGCCTGCGGGATCACGTCGCGCCGGTCGGTGATCGCCGACGCGCCGAACACGACGACGATGTCTGATCGGCCGGAGGCCATGTTCGCGATCGCCTCGCCCAGCGGCTCGCTGCCATGCGGCACGCGCCGGTCGGCCGAAAGCGCGGCCCCGGCGGGAACCAGCCGTTGCGCCATGACCCGCAGCGTCTTGTCGATCACGGAGGATTTCAGGCCGGGCAGCAGCGTCGAGATGACGCCTACCGACATCGGCCTGTAAGCCGCGACAGAAATCGGCGCCACGCCCGACAAGGCTTCCAGCGCCTCCCTGACCAGCGCCTCGGGCAGGCCGTAGGGGATGATCTTGACGGTCCCGACCATCTCGCCCGCCACCACGGCCTTCATCGTCGGCAGGGTCGCGATGGTGATCGCCTCGTCGATACGGTTGAGCGCGTCGATCGCGGCGACGTCGAGCCGCAGCACGCCGGCGGCCCGCGCGAACAGGTTGACGCGGCCGGTGAAGGCTTTCTCCACCGTGACGCCCTGCCCCGCCAGCGCCGCCGCCAGCCGCGTCGCCGCGGCGTTCTCGTCGATGTCGCCTGGCTCGAGCCGGACCGCCACGAGTTCCCCGACGCCGGCAGCCGCAAGCCGCGCGACGTCCGAGGCGGTGATGGTCGCGCCCTTCCGGATGACGAGATCGCCGGCGCGCACGCTGTGGGCTGCGACGCAGCCTTCCGCCTGCGCGATCGGCACCGATCCGAATTTCATCTTGTCCGTCTCACGCCGGCGGCCGGCGCGGGCCGCGCAGGGTCGCGACGATCTCGCCGAGGATCGACAGCGCGATCTCGGCCGGCGACACCGCCCCGATGTCGAGCCCGATCGGCGCGTGGATGCGGGCGATGGCGGCCTCGTCGAAGCCGGCGGCGGCCAGCCGCTCGACGCGCCTGCCATGCGTCTTCCGGCTGCCGAGCGCGCCGACATAGAAGCACTCCGAGCGCAAGGCCGCCTCCAGCCCCGGATCGTCGATCTTGGGGTCGTGCGTCAGCGCGACGAGCGCCGTGTAGCCGTCCAGCCCGAGGCCGGCCAGCGCCGCGTCGGGCCACTCCGTCAGCAGCGTCACGTCCGGGAAGCGCTCCGGCGTGGCGAAGGCGGTGCGCGGGTCGATGATGACGAGGTCGAGGTCGAGCAGCCTCGCCATCGGGGCCATGGCCTGCGAGATATGCACCGCACCGGTGACGACGATGCGCGGATGCGGCGCCTGCACGGTGAGGAAATACGACGCACCCCCGGTCTCGACCAGCGCGCTCTTGCCGCTCCGCAATTGCCGGTCGAGCAGATCCGCCAGCGGGTCGGCGGCGAACTCGCCTGACTTGACGAGGCGCTGCGCCCCGCCCTCCATCGCGGTGACGAGGATGGCCGGCCGGCGCGCGGCGCGCTCGGCGTTCAGCGCCGCGAGGATGGCCAGGTCCATGCGCTCAGCCCTTGTCGGTCGCGAGCTTGACGCCGAGCCCGATCATCAGCGAGCCGCCGAGCCAGCGCCCGAAGGCGAAGCCGGCTTTGGTCTGCTTCATCCGGCTGATCACGGCCGAAGCGCCCAGAACCGTGACGAAATCGGCCGAGGAGAAGGCGAAGTTGACGATCGTGCCGAGGATCAGGAATTGGACCCAAACGGGGAGCGAGGCCGACGGATCGACGAATTGCGGCAGCAGCGCGATGAAGAAAAGCGCAACCTTCGGATTCAGGATCTCGACGATGAAGCTGTCGGTCAGCGCCCGCTTGACCGTCTTGGGCGGCACGACAGGTCCGTCCGCCTGGGCGAGCTTCGCGCGGATCATGCCGATGCCGAGCCAGACCAGATAGAGCGCGCCCGCGAGCTTCACCGCGACATAGAGCTCCGGCACATGCTTGAACACGGCCGAGAGGCCGAAGGCCGCCGCCGCGACATGGACATAGCAGCCGAGATGAATGCCGAGCATCGCCATGAAGCCGGCGCGCCTGCCATGGGCGATGGTCTGCGCCGCCGTGTAG
Organism: Allobosea sp.; assembly: GCA_021732895.1. Taxonomy (GTDB): domain Bacteria; phylum Pseudomonadota; class Alphaproteobacteria; order Rhizobiales; family Beijerinckiaceae; genus Allobosea. Next base: position 5,658 of record JAKFWE010000414.1, read on the forward strand.
AGCAGCGCCGGGCCGGGAAAATAGGCGACGAGCAGCGTCAGCGTCGCGAAGGCGGCGAGCGTCTCCCAGGAGGCCATCAGTTCACCTTTTCCACATAGACCCTGATCCGCCCGCCGCAGGACAGGCCGACCTTCCAGGCGGCGTCGTCGGCGACGCCGAACTCGAGCATGCGCGCCTTTCCATCTCCGATGACCTCGGCCGCCTCCTCGACGACCGCGCCCTCGACGCAGCCGCCTGAAACGGAGCCCTGGAAATTGCCGTCGCCGTCGATGACGAGATGCGAGCCGACCGGGCGCGGGGCCGACCCCCAGGTCTCGACGACGGTGGCGAGCGCGACGCCGCGGCCGGCGCGCGTCCAGGCTTCGGCGAGGCTGAGGATGTCGGTGTCGGTGGAGATCATGGGCGCGACCAAACCTTCTCGTCAAACCAGCGCGCTCCCCTTTTCCCCCGAGGGGAGAAGGGGAACGCCATCATGCCTCACCCGGCCTTCTTCAACCACTGGCGCGGATCGCTTTTCCGGTCTGCGTCGGGCGCGAGCGCCGCACAGAGATCGGCCATCGCCGCCAGATTGTGGATCGGCCGGAACGAATCGACATGGGGCAGCATCGCGCGCACGCCGCTGGCGCGGGCCTCGAAGGCATCGAAGCGCAGAAGCGGGTTGAGCCAGACCAGGCGCCGGCAGGAGCGGTGCAGCCGGTCCATCTCGAAGGCGAGTTCGCCGTCGAGATGGCGCTCCAGCCCGTCGGTGAAGAGCAGCACGACCGCCCCGCCGGACAGCACCCGGCGCGACCAGACGCGGTTGAAACTGTGCAGCGCCATGGAGATGCGCGTGCCGCCCTCCCAGTCGGGCGCGGCGCGGCCCGCCAGCGCCAGCGCCTCGTCGGGGTCGCGGGCGCGCAAGGACCGCGTGATGTTGGTCAGCCGCGTGCCGAAGACGAAGGAATGGACGCGCCGGCGGCTCTCGGTGACGGCATGCAGGAAATGCAGGAAGATGCGCGAATACTCCGCCATCGAGCCCGAGATATCGACGAGCGCCACGACCGGCGGATGCACCTGCGCCCGCTCACGGAAGGCGAGTTCGATCGAGCCGCCGCCCCCGCGCAGCGACTGCCGGAAGGTGCGGCGCGGGTCGATCGTCAGCCCGCGATGCGTCGGCTGGAAGCGCCGAGTCGGCACGGTGTCTTCGGGCAGCCGCAAGGACGCGATCAATTGCTTGGCGCGGGCGATTTCCGTCGCGCTCATCTGGGCGAAGTCACGCGATTTCAGCGTTTCCGTATCCGAGAGCGTCAGCCGCGCCGAAAGCTCGGTCAGTTCGGCCGGCGGCCGTTCCTCCGCGCTCTTGGGCGGCGCAAAGGCCTCGGCGACGCGTAACGCCCCGGCCTCGGCTTTTTCCGGCTTGGAATCCGCGCCTGGCGAAACCGGCGACATCTGCGCCATCAGTTTCTCGATCAGCGCCCGCCTGCGCCAGAACAGCCGGAAGGCCTGATCGTAGACGAGGCTGTCCTCATGCTTCTTCACGAAGATCGCATGCAGCGCCCAGTAGACGTCCTCGCGCCCGCCGAGCGCGCCGTCGGCCAGCGCCTGGACGGCCTCGACCACGGCGCCTGGCCCTACCGGCAGGCCGGCGATCCGCAGCGCGCGGGCGAAGTAGGCGACGTTTTCGGGGAGCTTGCCGGTCACGAAAACAAGACCATCGTGGCAGCCACGACGCCTCTATCCTTCTCCCGGATGGGAGAAGGTGGCCCGGAGGGCCGGATGAGGGCCTGCCGTTGCAGAATTGGACTCCAACGGCTTCGTCGCGCCTCATACAACCCGCGACGGTCCCTCACCCCTGCCCCTCTCCCATCCGGGAGAGGGGTTCCCCGCATCTCGCTGGAGACAAGTTGACTCACCCCGGTCCCGACTCCGTCATGAACACCTTCTGCGCGATCACCCATTTGCTCTCGACCTTCAGGAAGGAGAGCAGATCGGTGAAATAGCGCGGCGGCATCTGGCATTTGACCTTGACCAGCGCCAGCGTCGGCCCGACGAGGTCGATGGTCAGGATATGGTCGTCGCGCGCCATGCCGGCCGACTTCGGCGAAGGCCGGTTGCGAACGGCGGCAAACCATTCATCGCGCGGCACGATCCTGATGTGCCCGTCCTCCTGCGCCGAGGTCAGCGCGCTCGTCGGATGGAACACCTGTTCGAGCTTGCCGACATCGCCCTCGTAAAGACCGTTGAGATAGGTCCAGGTCGCCGCCTCGATCGCCTTGATGTCGCTGTTCATGGGTCACCTCCTTCGCGTCATGGTCGGGTAAACGTCTACCGCCCCGCCTCGCTCTTCACCCGGTCCAGCAGCTCTTTCACCTTCGAGCCCTGCATTGCCTGGATATCGTCCTGATACTTCAGCAGCGCGCCCAGCGTATCGGAGACCAGCGCCGGATCGAGCGCGACCGCGTCCAACTCGACCAGCGCGCTCGCCCAGTCCAGCGTTTCGGCGACGCCGGGCGCCTTGAACAGCTCCTCCTTGCGGATCGCCTGCACGAAAGCGACGACCTGCCTGGCGAGCTTCGCCGGGGCCTGCGGCGCGCGCGCCTTCAGGATGGCGAGTTCGCGCGCGGCGTCGGGATAGCCGACCCAGTGATAGAGACAGCGCCGCTTCAGCGCGTCGTGGATCTCGCGGGTGCGGTTCGAGGTCAGGATCACGATCGGCGGCTCCGACGCCCGGATCGTGCCGAGTTCCGGGATCGTCACCTGCGCATCCGCCAGCACCTCGAGCAGGAAGGCCTCGAAGGCCTCGTCAGTGCGGTCGAGTTCGTCGATCAGCAGGATCGGCGGCCCGCCTTCCTGCGGCTCCAGCGCCTGCAGCAGCGGGCGCTTGACGAGATACTTCTCCGAGAAGATGTCGGCTTCGAGACTTGTTCGATCGAGATTTGCGCGATCGCCCGCCGCGCCGCCCGCCTCCGCCAGCCGGATCGCCATCATCTGCCCGGCATAGTTCCACTCGTAGACGGCGGACGCCAGATCGAGCCCCTCATAGCATTGCAGCCGGATCAGCTTGCGCCCGAGCCCGGCGGCCAGCGTCTTGGCGATCTCGGTCTTGCCGGTGCCGGCCTCGCCCTCCAGCAGCAGCGGCCGTTTCATCCGCAGCGCCAGGAACAGCACGGTCGCAAGCGCGCGGTCGGCGACGTAGCCCTGGGATTGGAGCAGCGAGAGCGTGGCGTCGATTGAGGTGGGGAGCAAGGCGATCTGGCTATGGCTCATGTCACGTCCTGGCGCGCGCGTCTGTCATCACCGCGCCACGGCGGCCAGTCTGTCATGGCGCGCCCGGACCGCACAGACGAGATTGTGGAGAAATCCGATGACCAACGCAGACGCCATCGCCGCTTTCGCCGACATGCTCAAGCGCGGCGAGCACAAGGAGGCCGCCGAACGCTTCAACGCCGCCGACATCGTCAGCATCGAGGCGATGGAGGGGCCGATGGCGCGAGTCGAGGGCCGCGACGCCGTCAAGGCCAAGAGCGAGTGGTGGTATGGCGCCCACGAGGTGCATTCGGCCAAGGCGGAAGGGCCTTACGTCCACGGCGACCAGTTCGTCATGCGCTTCGAGATCGACGTCACCTTCAGGGAGACCGGCCAGCGCACGCATATGTTCGAAGCCGGGCTCTACACCATGCGCGACGGGCTGATCGCCGAGGAGCGCTTTTTCTACTGAGAAGTGCCGCGAGGCGCGCCGGGCTCCCGGCGCACCTCGCACGCGCGTCGCCTACTTCCCCACCGCCCGCGCCACGGCCTCTTTCGCCATCACGCCGATCAGATGGGCGCGATACTCGGCATCGGCATGCATGTCGGCGTTGACGCCCTTGGCCGAGGCCTTGACGCCGTCGAGCGATTTCGGCGCGAAGCGGACCTTTAGCGCAGCCTCCCCCTCCGGCCAGCGGAACACGCCGCCCTCGCCCGCGCCGGTGACGGCGACGCGCACATCCGAGCCGCGCTTGGCGACGAAGACGCCGACCAGCGCATAGCGCGAGGCCGGGTTGCGGAACTTCGCGTAAGCCGCTTTCGACGCGACGGGAAAGGCGATCTTCGTGACGATCTCGCCCTCCTCCAGCGCGGTCTCGTAGAGCCCGGTGAAGAAGGCGTCCGCCTCGATCTTGCGCCTGTTGGTGACGATCGTCGCGCCCAGCGCGAGGCACGCGGCGGGATAGTCGGCGGCCGGATCGTTGTTGGCGACCGAGCCGCCGATCGTGCCGCGATGGCGCACATGCGGGTCGCCGATATGCGAGGCGAGCCAGGCCAGCCCCGGAATCGCCTCCTGCACGATCGAGGACGCCGCGACCTCGGCATGCGTCGACATCGCACCGATGACGAGGTTGCGGCCCTTGCGCTCGATGCCCCTGAGATCGGCGCAGGCGCCGAGATCGACGAGATGCGCCGGCGAGGCGAGCCGCTGCTTCATCGTCGGCAGCAGCGTGTGCCCGCCGGCGAGCAGCTTGGCGTCCTCCTTCTTGGCGAGGAGGCCGGCGGCCTGACGCGCGGTGGCGGGGCGGTGATAGGCGAAGGCGTACATGGTTGGATATCCCTTACTGAAATTCAGAGGGGTCATCCCGGCCGGAGCGAAGCGGAGAGCCGGGATCCAGTCCTGAACGGTTCAGGAATGGATCCCGGATCGGCGCGGCTTCGCCGCTTGTCCGGGATGACGGCGAAGGATTATTCCGCGGCCATCCGCTTCACGGTCTTCTGCGCCGCGCGCCAGACGGCCATCGGCGTCGCCGGCATGGCGATGTCCTCATGGCCGAGCGCGTCGGTGATGGCGTTGATCACGGCGGGCGGGGCGGCGATGGCGCCGGCCTCGCCGCAGCCCTTGATGCCGAGCGGGTTGGACGGACATGGCGTCACCGTCATGCCGACGTCGAAGGATGGCAAATCGTCGGCGCGCGGCATGCAGTAGTCCATGAAACTCGCGGTCACGAGCTGTCCGTCGGCATTGTACTTCGCGCCTTCGAGCAGCGCCTGGCCCACGCCCTGGGCAATGCCGCCATGGACCTGGCCCTCGACGATCATCGGGTTGATGACGACGCCGAAATCGTCGACGGCGGCCCAGCGCTCGATCGCGGTCACGCCGGTGTCGGGGTCGATCTCGACCTCGCAGATATGGACGCCGGCCGGGAAGGTGAAGTTGGTCGGGTCGTAGAACGCGCCCTCCTTCAGACCCGGCTCGAGATCCTGCCCGTTGAACTTGTGCGCGACATAGGCCTGCAGGGCGCAGGAGCCGAAATCGAGCTTCCTGTCGGTCCCCTTCACGGTGAAGTGGCCCTCAGTGAAGTCGATGTCGGCCTCGTCGGCCTCCAGCACATAGGCCGCGACCTTCTTGCCCTTGGCGATGACCTTGTCGAGCGCCTTGAAGATCGCCGACATGCCGACCGCGCCCGAGCGCGAGCCATAGGTGCCCATGCCCATCTGCACCTTGTCGGTGTCGCCATGGACGATCGAGACGTTCTCGATCGGGATGCCGAGCCGGCCCGAAACGAGCTGGGCGAAGGTCGTCTCATGGCCCTGCCCGTGGCTGTGCGAGCCGGTCAGAACCTCGACGGTGCCGACGGGATTGACCCGCACCTCGGCCGATTCCCACAGGCCGACGCCCGCCCCGAGCGAGCCGACGGCGGCGGACGGCGCGATGCCGCAGGCCTCGATGTAGGACGAGAAGCCGATGCCGCGCAGCTTGCCGTTGCGGGCGGAATCGCGCTTGCGCTTGCCGAGCCCCTTGTAGTCGATGATCTCCAGCGCCTTCTTCATCGACGCGCCGTAATTGCCGGCGTCGTACATCATGATGACCGGCGTCTGGTGCGGGAACTTCTTGATGTAGTTCTGCATCCGGAACTTCGCCGGGTCCTTGCCGAGTTCGCGCGCCGCGACCTCGACCAGCCGCTCGACCACGAAGGTCGCCTCCGGGCGTCCCGCGCCGCGATAGGCGTCGACCGGGGCGGTGTTGGTGTAGACCGCATCGACCTCGGCATAGATCGCCGGGATGTCGTAGGAGCCGGACAAAAGCGGCGCGTAGAGATAGGTCGGCACCGAGGACGAGAAGGTCGAGAGATAGGCGCCGAGATTGGCCGTGGTCTTGACGCGCAGCGCCGTGATCTTGCCGTCCGCGTCGGTCGCGAGTTCGGCATGGGTGACGTGGTCGCGGCCATGCGCGTCGGACAGGAAGGCCTCGGTGCGGTCCGAGGTCCATTTCACCGGCCGGCCGACCTTCTTCGCCGCCCAGACGCAGACCGTCTCCTCGGCGTAGATGAAGATCTTCGAGCCGAAGCCGCCGCCGACATCGGGCGCGACCACGCGCAGCTTGTTCTCCGGCGCGATGCCGATGAAGGCCGAGAGCACCAGGCGGGCGACATGCGGGTTCTGGCTCGTGGTGTAGAGCGTGAAGGCGCCCTCGCCCTGGTCGTAGTCGCCGACGGCGGCGCGCGGCTCCATCGGGTTGGGCACCAGCCGGTTGTTGACGATGTCGAGCCTGGTCACGTGCGCGGCCGCCTTGAAGGCGGCTTCCGTCGCGTCCTTGTTGCCGAGATGCCAGTTGAACACGGTGTTGTCGGGCGCCTCGGCGTGGACGACGCTCCTGGCCCCGGCGGCGCTGGCCGTATCGACCACCGCCGGGAGCACGCCGTAATCGACCACGATCGCTTCCGCGGCGTCGCGCGCCTGCGCCAGCGTCTCGGCGATGACCACGCAGACATGGTCGCCGACATAGCGCACCTTGCCCTGCGCCAGCGCCGGATGCGCCCCGGCGCGCATCGGCGAGCCGTCCTTGTTGTGGATCATCCAGCCGCAGATCAGCCCGCCGACCTTGTCGGCGGCGAGATCGTCGCCGGAGAAGACCGCCAGCACGCCGGGCATGGCGGCCGCGGCCTTGGCGTCGATGGATTTGATCGTGGCATGCGCGTGCGGCGAGCGCAGGAACCAGGCGTGCGCCTGGCCGGGCCGGTTGATGTCGTCGGTGTAGCGGCCCTGGCCGGTGATGTAGCGGTGGTCTTCCTTGCGGCGGACGGATGCGCCGATGCCGGTGCCGGCGCTTGTCTGGGACGACATCGATTTCCTCCTAGCAGCGCGCCTCTGCCGGGCGCGTCTCGACCTGGAAAAAGCCCGCGCGGGATAGCGCGGGCCGGACGCCTCACTCGGCGGCCTGGCGCGGCGGCTCCTTGCCGGCCATGCTCCGGCCGCCCATGGCCTCCGCCCCGGCGGCGATCGCTTTCACGATGTTGTGATAGCCGGTGCAGCGGCAAATGTTTCCGTCGAGATCCTCCCGGATCGTCTTCTCGTCGAGGGAAAAGCCGCGCCGGTTGACGATGTCGACCGCCGCCATGATCATGCCCGGCGTGCAGTAGCCGCACTGCAGCCCGTGATGCTCGCGAAAGGCTTCCTGCATCGGGTGCAGCGCGCCGTCCGTAGCGAGCCCTTCGATCGTCGTCACGGCCGCGCCCTCGCAGGACAGGGCGAGCGTCGTGCAGGACTTGACGGCCTTGCCATCGACATGAACGACGCAGGCGCCGCACTGGCTGGTGTCGCAGCCGACATGCGTGCCGGTAAGCCTCTGATTCTCGCGCAGGAGTTGCACGAGCAGAGTGCGCGGATCGACATTGGCGGCGACAGCCCTGCCATTCACCGTCAAGGACACGCTAGCCATGGACATTCCTCCTGTGACCCGGGTCTGACGCCCGGCGAAATCCGGTTGCACCGTCGCGCCAGGCGCCGCCGATCGACGGCCTGCGGAGCGCAGACGTTTCCTTCGAACAACTCGAAACAAAGTGTGGACCCGGCATTTTTCGCGGTCAAGTCGTCAGCGCGACGAGACAAGGGCGGAGTTGTCGCCGTTTCGGCCGGTTTTCCGGCATTCTGCGAGATCGGCCATGAAAGCGCGCGGAGACCGCGCCGGCGGCGGCGCACGGCGTCATTGTGAAAATCTTAACGGGAGCGCCTCAAGCTGCGGCATCCTGAGGCGACCTCCCGTCGCGGCGATGACGGATTGCGCGGTGTCGAACACGATCGATCAGATCCAGCGCCGCCTGAGGGCGATCGGTTTCGGCGCGGCGGAGCGGGACCGCCTTCGTCTGTATCGTCCCGTGGTCGATCGCGTCATCGATACGATCGTGCTCAAGGATTTCGAGCGCGCCTTCGTCATTCATCCCGCGCTGCGCGATAGCGTCACGCTCATCGCCGACCGGCTCTACCCCGGCGAGGCGGCCCATTTCCGGCTGCTGTTCGAAGGCGTCTTCGAGGACGCCTTCTGCAACTCGACCGAGGAGCTCTGTGGGCTCGAGCGCCGTGCGAAGGTCGGGCCGCGGGCGCGCGTCTCGATCGCGTTCACCCTCTATCAGGCGATCGTCGTCGCCAGCCGCCGGCGTCTGCTCATCGCGCCGAGGCAGGCCGCCCGCGACCTCTATCTCGTCGAGCGGATCCTGACCTACGACGTCAACACCGCGCTCACCATCGACCAGCAGATCGAGACCGCGGAGGCCGGCCGGCGCTCGGCCGCGCTCGACGCCGCCGCCGCGACCCTGAGGACCCGGATCGGCGGCCTCGACACCTCGATCAGCGGCGCCGTCGAGCAGTTCGTCGCGACCGCCGGCGAAACCTCGCAGGCGACGGCCTTCATCCGCGACCAGGTCGGCTGCGTCGCCCGCGCCTCGGCGCTGATGCGCGAGAAGGCGATCCAGACCGCCGCCGCGACCGAGGAGATGTCGGCCAACATCGCCGAGATCGGCCAGCGCGCCCGCCAGAGCCTGCAGATCGCCAACCGCGCCGTCGTCGATGCGGATTCGATGAACGTCGCGATCGCGCGGCTGC
>JAKFWE010000458.1 GCA_021732895.1 Allobosea sp.
GAGTTGTAGATCACGATCAGGTCGATGCCGCCGGCCTCCTCGCACTTGGCCGACAGCCGTGCCGGCGCCGCCGCCGATGATGGGCTCGCCCTTCGCGATCATGGCGCGGAAGCGCTCGAGCAGGCTCTTCTTATCGAACGCGGTCATGCCCGCCCTCCCGTCGCCCGCTCGCGCCGGCGGCCGGAATGCAGCGCCCTGAAGTGCTGAACGAGCGCGGCGGCGAATGCGGGGTCGTTGATGTGGTGCGGCAGCCGGATGAGCTGGCGGTTCGCACTGACGCGCACCGTCTGCTCCAGCGCCTCGAACAGCGCCGCATCGGCCATCGGATCGTGGAAGGGCTTTCCGGGCGCATCGAGCGCCGAGACGCCGTGCTCGGGAATGAGGAAGCGCACGGGGCCTTCCATCTGGTTCAGACGCTCGCCGATCCAGCGGCCAATGCGGACGTTCTCATCCGCAGTGGTCCGCATCAGCGTGATCTGCGGATTATGCGGATAGAGAGTGCGGGTGCGATAGCGCTCGGGCACGGTCTCCGGCGCGAAGAAGTTGACCATGTCGAGCGCGCCGACCGAGCCGACATAGGGAATGCGGCTGCGGATCACCGCCCCGAAGCGGTCATCCGTGGCGGGCAGGAAGCCGCCCATCATCATGTCGCAGATTTCGGTGGTCGAGACGTCGATCACGGCGCCGAGCAGGCCGGAATCGATAAGCTTCTCCATGGCCCGCCCGCCCGTGCCGGTGGCGTGGAAGACCAGCGGCTCCCATTCGGCCGCGAGCAGCCTCGAAACCTGCTGGACGCATGGCGTGGTGACGCCGAACATCGTCATCCCGACCAGCGATTTTTCGGGCGCCTCGCCGCGGCGCGGAGACGTGTCGCGCCTGAGGTCGGCGAGACGCGACTTCGCCATCGCGGCCACGGCGCGCGCGCCATTTCCGAGCACGAGGCGCGACACGCGGTTCAGGCCCTGCACGTCGGTGACCGCGTGCATCATGGTGATGTCGGAGGCGCCGACATAGGCGCGCACATCGCCGGAGGCCATGGTCGAGATCATCACCTTGGGCAGGCCCACCGGCAGCGCCTGCATCGCCGGCGTCACCATCGCCGTCGCGCCCGAGCCGCCGGCCGAGATGATGCCGAGCAGGCCCTCCTGCTTCGGCAGCCAGGCCGCGAAGGCCTCGGTCATCGCCGCGACCGCCGCGCCGCGGTCGCCCGAGGCGATGCCTGTCGAGCCTTTGGGATGGGCGAGCGCGACCGTTTGCGGCGTGACGTCGCCGCCGGCGCTGCGGCCCGAGGTCGAGAGATCGACGAGCCTGGTGCGCAGCCCCTCCATGCCGATCAGGTCGCGGATGAAGCGCAGCTCCTCCCCCTTGGTGTCGAGAGTTCCGGCGATCATCACATAGGGCTCGCCGGCCGCCGCGGCGGCGAGCGGGCGCACCTCGCCGACGGGGCGGCCGTCGCGCGTCGCCAGCGTCGGGCGCGAGATGGTTCGGGCCTGCGCCTCGATCCGCGCCGCCGGCACGGGCTGCGACCAGCGGGTCGGCGGCGCCGGATTGGCGATGTAGACGCGGGTCGGTCCGGTCGGCGCGGCCGGAGCCGGGTCGGCCGGGCCTGCTCCGGCGCCCACCCGCTCGGCCGCGCCGTCGGTCTCGTCATGGCTGTGGCGGCCGACGCCGAGCAGGCTCTGCTGCAGGTCGCGGTCGCCTGCCAGCGTGGCGGAGGCGATGATGCGGTTGATCCTTCCGTTGACCATGATCGCCACGGGATCGGACATCTGCGTCGCGACGCCGATATTCTGCTCGATCACCAGGATGGCGACATCGCCCTGGTCGGCGAGGCGGATCAGCATCTCCTCGACATGGCTGACGATGACGGGGGCGAGACCTTCGGTCGGCTCGTCCATGATCAGCAGACGCGGGTTCATCAGCAGCGCCCGGGCGATCGCCAGCATCTGCTGCTCGCCGCCGGAGAGCTGCGCGCCGCCGTTGCCGCGCCGCTCCGCCAGACGCGGGAAGACCTCGTAGATGCGCTCCGGCGTCCAGGCGCCGCGCTTGCCGCGCTGCATCACGCGCAGATGTTCGTCGACGGTCAGCGAACGCCAGAGCCTGCGGCCCTGCGGAACGTAGCCGATGCCGAGACGCGCCACCTCCGCCGGCGCATGCCCGGCGATCTCCTCGCCGAAAAAGCGGATCGAGCCGGAGCTGACCGGGACGAGCCCCATGATCGCCTTGCACAGCGTGGTCTTGCCCATGCCGTTCCGGCCGACGACCGAAAGCACGCCGTGCCGGAGCGTGAGATCGACGCCCTGCAACGCGTGCGAGCGGCCGTAGAAGACATTGAGCCCGGCCACCTGCAGGATCGGGGTCCCGGCGCCGGGCGGCGGTTTCAGGCGCTCAGCCATGACCGCCTCCGACATGGTCGGCTCCGACATCGCCGCCGCCGAGATACAGCTCCTGCACCTCGGGGTCGGATTCGATCTCGTCCGGCCGGCCTTCCTTGAAGATGCGGCCGTTGTGCATCATCGTCACGCTCTCGACGACGCGCAGCGCCACGTCCATGTCGTGCTCGATGATGATGTAGCCGATATGGCCGGGCAGCCCGGTCAGGATGTGGACGAGGTCGCGCCTTTCGGTCGGCGACAGGCCGGCAGCCGGCTCATCGAACAGGATGAAGCGCGGCGCGCCGGACAAAGCCAGCGCGATCTCGAGCTGGCGCTGCTGGCCATAGGCGAGTTCGCCGACGAGGCGGTCTTTCACCGCCATGAGATGCACCGCCTCCACCAGGCTTTCGGCGGCGTGCGTCAGCGCATCGTCGCGACGTGGGCGCAGCAGCGAGAGGCGGTTTCGCGAGACGCCCCGGCAGGCCAGATAGACGTTGTCGAGCACCGTGAGCCCCGCGAAGAGCGAGGAGATCTGGTAGGTCCGCCGGAGCCCGCGCCGGATACGCTCATGCGGCGGAAACGCGGTGACATCCTCGCCGAAGAACCGGATGACCCCCGAACTCGGCCCGAAATCGCCGGTGATGCAGTTGAACAGGGTGGTCTTGCCGGCGCCGTTGGAGCCAAGCACGGCGCGCCGTTCGCCGGGCCTGACCGACAGCGTGATGTCCGACAGCGCGGCCAGCGCGCCAAACAGCCGCGAGACGCCGCGCAGTTCGAGCGCATTGGCCGAGCCGGCCGAACTCACGCGCTGCGGCGCGGCGCTCATGGCGCGCCGCCGCCGATGCGCATCGCCGACGCCCGGCTCTCGCGACTGCGCTCGTGGCGCTCGCGCAGGCGCTCATAGATGCCGACCAGCCCGTTTGGCGAGAACAGCACGATGACCAGGAAACCGAGCCCGATCACGAGCTGGTAGCGCTTGCCGTCGAGACCGAAGCCCTCCAGCAGATCGAGCGAAAAGGTCCGCAGCAGCACATAGACCAGCGCCCCGATGAAGGGGCCGATCGGGCGGCTCAATCCGCCGACGACCGCGATGATCAGCACATCGATCACCGGGCCGATGCCGGCCGTGCCAGGCGAGATCTGGCCCTGGAACCACACCAGCAGGACGCCGGCGAAGGCGGCGATCACGGAGGCGAAGGCGTAGGCGGCGATCCGATGGCCGACGACGTCGAAGCCGAGCGCCGCCATGCGGCGCGGATTGTCGCGCGTCCCCTGCAAGGCCAGACCGAAAGGCGCGCGCGAGACATAGACGACGACGCCGTAGGCGATCGCCGCGCAGCCGAGGCAGAGGTAGTAGAAGGCCTGGCTCCCGCGCCAGTCGACGCCGAGGAAGACCGGCGGGACGATACCGTTGAAGCCGCTGAAACCATTGAAGATCGTGTAGTTCTGCAAGGTCAGGTAGTAGAAGGCCGAGGCGATCGCGAGCGTGATCATGATGGTGTAGATGCCCTCGGTCCTGACCGAGAGAGCCCCGCTGAGCGCGCCAAACAGCGCGGCCAGGAACACCGCGAGCGGAACCGCGGCCCATAGCGGCCATTTCAGGCTGATCTGCGTGACGGCGCTGTCGCCGAGGATGGCGACGAGATAGCCCGCCAGCGCCGCCACCGTCATCTGCACGAGGCTGACGATGCCGCCATAGCCGGCGAGGAACATCAGGCTCAGCGCGATCATGCCGAGAATCAGCGAATAGGCGATGATCTGGACGAGCCAGAATGGGCTGGCGATCAGCGGCATCGCCGCCAGCAGCGCCGCGACGATCCAGAAGCCCGCGCCGCGCCGCGCCACCCAGTCGGCGAGGCCCTCGCCAGCGGGCTGGCGGTAGCCGGTCGTGCGGTTGTCGATCGCGGCCATGGCCTAGCGCCTCGCCGCCAGGCCCTGCGGCCGAACGGTCAGCACGGCGACCATGATGATGAAGGTCAGCATCACGGCATAGGTCGGCATGTAGACGGAGCCGAACTGCTCCGCGAGCCCGACGATCAGCGCGCCCATCGCGGCGCCGGGGATCGAGCCCATGCCGCCGACGATGACGACGACGAGCGAGGACAGCAGGATCTTGCTGTCCTCGCCCGGCTGAAGCGACTGGAAGGTGCCGCCGACAACCCCCGCGACGCCCGCGAGGCCCGCTCCGAAGGCGAAGATGAGGATGAAGATGAGCTGCACGCGCACGCCCGTCGCCGCCAGCATGTCGCGGTCATCGACGCCGGCGCGGACCAGCATGCCGACGCGGGTGCGATTGAGCGCGAGCCACATCAGGACGCCGGTGGCGACGGCGCCGACGAGGATCGCGATCCGCACCAACGGATAGGTCATCATCACCGCCTCGCCATTGCTGCGCAGCGCGACGACGAAGGGCAGTTGCACCGGCCCCGACAGCCAGTCCGGCGTGGTCACCTGGAAGGTGTCGCCGCCATAACTCCAGAGCAGCAGATCGGCGAAGATGATCGAGAGGCCGATCGTGACCAGCGTCTGGCGCAGATCCTCGCCCTCCATCCAGCGAAACAGCAGAACCTGCATCAGGACGCCGACGATGGCGGCCGCGAGGAAGGCGACCAGCAGCGCCACGAGCCAGGAGCCGGTGAGAGCGCCGGCGCTGTAGCCGACATAACCGCCGAACAGATAGAGCGAGCCATGTGCGAGATTGACGTTCCGCATCAGGCCGAAGATCAGCGTGAAACCGCTGGCGACCAGAAAATACAGCGCGCCGAGCGTGACGCCGTTGAACAGCGCGCTCAGGAAGACGCGCTTGCGGCCGAGCACCGCCTCCATGCCGGGCGACCAGACGGCGAACACCAGCGCCAGCAGCAGCGCGACCGCAATCGCGATCACGATCGACCAGATCGGGCGGCGGGAGATGAAATCAGCCATGGCCCGCCTGCAGGGGAGCCAGTCCCACGGTCCGCAGCACACGGCGATAGTCACGGGGCGCCATGCCCATATGCGAGGTGAAGAAGCGGGTGAAGACGCTCTGGCAGGAGAAACCGAGACGGTCGCTGATCCGCGTCACGGGATCGTTCGACAAGGCGATGCGCTCGAGCGCCGCGTCGAGACGCATGGTGTTGGCGAACACCGTCGGCGTCACGCCCATCTGCTCCCGGAACAATTTGAAGAAGTGCGCCCGTGACAGCCCCGCCTCGCGCGCGACCTGGTGAAGCGCTCCGTCCGACGAGGGCCTCTGTTCGAGAAGCCGGCAGGCGCGCTGGACCCGCTGATCGACGACGGCGTCAGCCGAAAGATGCAGCAGCGAGGAAGCGAGGTCGCAGCCGATCGGCTCGCTCGACGCCTGTGCGAGCGCCATCAGCACCGGGGCGAGATTCAGTTCGCGATGCGCGGAAAGCAGCATGCCGATCACCTGGTCGCGCCATGCCGCGAGTTCGCGGGTGACGACCAGTTCGGCGGAGGGAAAGGCGCTCGCTCCGGGCGACGTCATCGTCTGCGCCGCCAGCCATTCCGGCCGGAGATAGACCACGAGGAACAGCCCGAAGGCGCCCGCCTTCTCAGGTTCGAAATTATGCGGCTCCCACGGGTTGACCGCGACCCCCATGAACGGATCGACGCGGACGGGGCGACCATTCACCGTGACCCGCCCGCGCGCGCCCTCGAGATGGAAGATCAGATGGGCCTCGCGATGCGCGTGCAGCACCAGCGGGCGATCGAGATCGTAGATCGAGACCCGGCCGAAAGGCCCGTGGCAGACCGCGACTGCGCGACTCATGTTCCCTCGCGTGGCGATGTCCGGCGGCGACGGCCCGGCGTCGGAGGACATCGCCTCGGACAAGCCGTCCCAGGGGCCGCCCGCCTGGCGGGGGCCGGCCGCGCGGGAGCCGGAACGTGACGGACCCGGAGGGGACGCGCACAACGCATGGCTCCCCCTCCGGACATTGCGGCGCTCAACCGGTCACGGCTTGCATTCGGGATTGGTCCGCGAGGGCAGTCCGACGGCCTTGAAGGCCTCCGGCGTCAGGCCGAGCGTCTGGGTGACGTCCGGCACAGTCCTGACGACCTTGTTGATCAGGTCGCCGTTCGGCAGTTCCGCGACCTCGGTGATGAAGGTCGTGGCGATGGCCTGACGGTTGCCGTCGAGCCTGACCTTGCCGTTGGGCGCGTCGAGCTCGACCTTGGCCAGCTCGGCCCGCAGCTTGGCCCCGCCATCCGACAGATCGCCATTGATCTTGCCCATCGCGATCGCGAGCGCGTTGAAGGCGTTGTAGTAGTTCGTGGCGAACAGGGACGGGCTGGCGAAACGCTTGTCCGCCGGGAACGCATCCTGATACAGCTTCACGAACGCCTTCCACCTCGGATCGTCCCAGGCGTCGGCGACGCCGCTGGATGTGGGCGTCCCGACCAGCAGTCGTTTCGCGGCGCCCTTCGACGACAGCACCGTCTGGTCGGCCATGATCGAGCCGCCGATGAACTTCGCCTTGCCGCCGGTCTGGCTGTACTGATTGAGGAAATTGACGGCGTCGCCGCCGCCGAGGCCGAGGAACACCGCATCGACGTCGTCCGGAATGTTGGCGATGACCGAGCCGAAGTCCTTGGTGCCGAGCGGCACCCATTGCCGCTGGACGATCTGCCCCCCGGCCTTGCAGTAACCGAGCGCGAAACCGAAGACCTGAGTGTAGGGGAACGAGTAGTCCTCGGCGATGACCGAGATCTTCTTGTAGCCCTTGTCCTTGAGCACGTATTCGCCGAGTCCGGCCATCCACTGCGCGCCGTCGCTGTTGAAGCGGAAAAAGTTCGGCGAGGGGTTGACGAAGGTCGTCTCGAGCGCGCCGGACGAGCCGTTGATCATCACAAGGTTCGGCACCGTCTTGCTGTAGTCGCGCATGGCGATGCCTTCGGACCCCGACAGCGGGCCGATGATGAGCTGGACCTTGTCCTGCTCGACCAGCTTGCGAGCCCCCCGCAGCGCCGAATCTGGGCTGGCGTCGGTCGCCACGGTGATGATCTCGATCTCGCGCCCGGCGATCTTGTTGCCGGCCTGTTTGGCGGCGATCTGGATGCCGCGAACACCGTCCTCGCCGCCCGACGTCAGCGCGCCCGAAAGCGTCGCCATCACGCCGATCTTGAGTTTTTCCTGGGCCTGGACGGCCCCTGTCGTCATGAGACTGCATGCCGCTACAGCGGCCAAAAGCGCCTTCCGCATTGCCAAGACCTCCCTGAATGGCCGACTGCGCCGAACGATGCGACGGCGGAGCCGATGGCGGATTTTTCCGCTCTGACGGAAACGTTACCACAGCGCGTTGGACTGCCAAGGTCGAAGACATTGCGCACGGTCTGTTTTCGGGCCCTTCCGGAGGCCTGCGGGTTCAGACAGAATTGAGACGCCGCAGGTGCGGCCGGGGTCTGCGAAGCGGATGTCGCGGGTCCGGCAGCAGACCCTGCTGTGCAAGATGAACGGCTACGCCGAATTCCGACGAACTGGACGCCGGCCTGCGAAAGGATCGCGGTCAATTACGGAGGATATCGCGCCGATCCGCCGTCGCTGCGCGCCCTGCTTAATGTAGTGAAGGCGGCGCGACCGCCACGACAGCCGCTCTGACCAGGCTCGACCGTCGGCCGCGCCTGGCACAGGCGTTTTCAAACGATCAAAGGAACCACCGACGGACGGCCAGCGGCGTCAGGTCGGTCTATGATCGGCCGATCCATCTGGAAACCTCCGCAACATCGGCATCGGCGAGTTCATGACCTGCCGGGAGTTCCCGGACATCCACCTCGGCGCCCCGAGCGCTGAGAGCATCCCCCAACTCCAGCGCATTCTGGGCGAAGGGATCATCGCGTCCGTTCAGCACCAGCACGCGGGCGCCTGCGAGGTTCGCCTCCGGCGGGGTCTCAAGAGCCTGAAGGGCGCGCAGCAGCACGGCGCTTCTCACGAGCCCGGGGTGAAGCTGAAGGACCGCCGCGAGGAAGTTTGCGCCGTTCGAGTAGCCGAGGACGACGAGCCTGTCTGCGTCGAGCCCGTAGCCCGTCACGGCGCCTGTGACGAAGGCGGCGAAGGCTTCAGCTTCGCTTCGAATATCCGCCTGGTCGAACGTCGTGGCGTCGAGACGGCGAAACCAGCGATGGGAGCCTTCCTCGGTCGCCCGGCCGCGCACACCCAGAAGCGTCGCATGCGGCGCGATGCGCCGGGCGATCGGCATCAGGTCGGCCTCGCCGCCGCCCGTGCCATGCAGCAGGACCAGCGTCGTGCCGTCAGGTGCGTCCGGCCGGTTGAAGCGGTGGATGAAGGGCAGGTCCCGCGGCGGGAACCGTTCTTCCCCCGGCAGGGCGAACTGCGGAAGCATCGCTTTCAGGTCGTCGATGCGGTGCGCCTCATGCGGCGGCAGAAACAAGGTCTGCCCAAGCGCGTCGGGGGGCTCGTCTACGGTCATGCCCGGCCCATCGGTCGCATATTCAACGAGAATTCCGGCCGGGTCGCGAACGTAGAGCGACAGGAAGTACTTTCGATCGTGGATCTCGGTCGGCCCGTGCTCCTTCAGCGACACGCGCATTGACCGGATGGCGTCCGCGTCCCGTGCCCGGAAGGCGACATGGTCGGGCACTCCGGCTCCCGGCACCGAGGGCACGAAACCCGATATCTCCCTGATGTCGACGACATCGGTATCCGAGACCATGCGCTGCGTCAGGCCCGCGCGCCCGGCCCTCGCATAGCCGAAACGCGCAATGAAGCCAGCGGTCTCCGACGCCTTGTCGCTCAGGAGCGTGACGCCCCGCAGCCGGGTCGGGGCGAGAGGAAGCGGGGCCGGCGTCGGCATCTCCGTACCGACGAGCTTCACGATCAGTCCGTCCGGGTCCTTCAACCGGAGCACCGGCTCTCGGAACTCGCGGGACGGCCCGTCGAACGTGATGTTGGCGTTCAACGCCTTGCTGAGCCAGTCTCCGAGCGAATCCGGCGATACCGCGAGCGCAATTTCCGAGACCTGCCCGACGCCGGTGCGGCCGCGGCCGGCGGCCTCCCAGACGAGGAAGGTCAGCAGCGAACCGGGGCTGCCGAGCCGATCGCCGTAGACGAGGTGCAATTGCTCGGCATCCGCAAAGCCTCCTGTTCGCTTCACGAGCCGGAGGCCGAGAAAGCCGGCGTAGAAATCGACATTCGCCTGCACGTTTGCCGTTATGCCGGTGAAATGATGGATGCCGCTCGTCATTCTCTCGATGTCCTTCGAGGCTCAGCCGCCCGCCTCGCAGGCGGGCGCCGCCTTCACGCCCGGATCGGCCGCCAGCCTGTCGTGCAGCGCCCGCACGTTCGCATAGCTCTCCAGGCCGCCCGGGAGAAGCTTCTTCGCCCACTGCATCATCGGGAAGGAACGGGCGTCGATGACCGAGCGCCCGCCCTTCGAGACGGCGCTCCAGAACGGGTCACAGCGCCGCGCCTGAAAGCGACCATGAGCCATGGCTGGCGCGGATGGTTGACAGAAGAGTCAGCGCTTTATTCGCAGGCGCAAGCGGTCGTTGCCACCGCTCGCGGCGACAAGAAACGCGCCGCACATGATCACGGTCGCAGGAATGATCAGTTCTCGACCGATCGTCTCGTCGAGGAAAACCGCACCGGCGATCGCGAGCACCGGTATACGTAGAATGTCGAGAGCCGAAACCTGAACGGCTGTGCCGTAGCGGGTCGCCTGGCTGAGCGACGCCTGAGTCATGTAGCCGGATAACGCCATCGCGACGACGGCCAGGACGAATGTGACGGGTCCATGCGGTAACGCCGCCACCGTCGACAGGGATGCGCTCGGCAGACCCAAGCGGTCGGCGCCGACAGCGGTCAACGAGAGAAAGACGATCAACTGCGTGGCGTTCATCAGAAACAAGATCGACCGTGTCGACTGTCGGCTGCTGAGAGTCGCGAGCATGATGTTGGTGCCCGTCAGGACCGCGACCCCGACAAAGGGAATGATGATTGCGAGCCCGATGACGTCCATATAGCCGCTGACGATCAGCACGGCTCCGGCGAAGATCAGCACGAAGCCGGCCCAGGCGCCGCGTGTCGGCATCAGTCGAAAGACCAGGAAGCCGATCGCGGCCGCAAATAGGGGGCCGCTGAAGTCGATGCTCGCCACGAGACCGAGCGGCAAGTTCGCGACGCTCCAGACGACCGCCACGGAGCCCACCGCGTGCAGTAGGCTCCTGCCCAGGTTGAGTGGAAGGGATGAACGCCAGATTTCGCGGAACAGAGCCGGGTCTCGCCAGCCGATCGCGAGGCTGATCAGGACGCCCCCCGCGGAGCGGACGGCGAGGATCTCGGGATAGGAGAGATCCACCCTCAGTTGGCGGATTGCGAGAGCAAGGAGGAGGAAGGCGGCGATGTTTCCGGCCATCCAGCCGGCAAGCGCGAATGGGATCGCCCTGCCCAGCGCCGCCCGGCCAGCATGCGATGCAGCACCGCCATCCGAACGGGGATCGAGAGACGAACCTGCTCGAAATAGGCGGCGTTTGGTAGGCTGTCGCATGATTTATCTGTCTCGGAATGCCGCGGCAGCGGATTTATAATCATGACTTTTGAACGAGAACGAATTATTTTGTCGGCAGTCAGTCGAAATCTGTCGTCGTCGTGGTGCTGGTCGGCGCTCATGTCGCCTATTCGTCCGCTGATGATGCCTGCTGCTTTCTGGGTCTGGATCGACAGCACGTCGTGGCCGAGCGTCGCTTCGATGTCGTCGACCCGGTCGATCGCGGCGCCCTTCGCTCTCAGATCGTCGATCGCCGCGGCGGCGACGTTGCTCAGCACCGTGTCCGGAGCGAGGCACAGCGTCAGCCGCCTTGGGGGACGCAGAACGAGCAGCTTCATGAAAGAGAGTGCATGGCGCGCGGTCGGGTCGCAGGACATGGCGACCGACAGGCCTCTGACATCGCCAAGCCGCTGCTCGATCGTAAAGAGATCGATGAGAGCCTGGGTCGGGTGCTCGCCGATGCCGTTGCCGCCATTGATCACCGGACGGTGTGTCAGGCGGGACAGCTCCTCCACGGTCGAGACGTGCTCGGTCCTGGCGACGATCAGGTCGCAATACTCCTGGATTGTCCGAATATGGTCCTCGAAATCTTCGCCTTGGGCCTTGCCCAGCCTGCTGCCGGGCGTAGCCGACACGTCGACGACGTGATGGCCGAGTTTCGACGCAGCGACGTCGAACCCGATTCGCGTTCGGGTGCTTTCCTGCTCGAAGAACAGGCCGACCATCTTGGCGCCCCTCTTGGGAGGCAGCTTCCCGCTGGCGATTGCCGATGCCCGGCTCAAAACGTCCCTGAGGTCGGCTTCATCGATATCGTCGGCTGAAAGGAGATCTTTGACGCTTTGTCCGGCCATCAAACTAGGCCCCTCCCCGGAGAAGCCCGAGCATAGCGCTTTTAAGCGGCGGAGGAACGGTGCTGTTTGCGGCGGGTCGGACGGGGTCGGTCGATCGCCGGCAGCGTCACCCGTCGATCGATGATGAGATCGATCGCTTCCTTCGGCATGGGACGCGCGAAAAGGAAGCCCTGGACGCCATGGGGCTGGAATTGCGTGACCGCCTCGAATTGCTCCGGTGTTTCAACACCTTCGACGATGATCGCCACATTGAGTTCGGCAGCGAGGCCGGCAATGGCGCGCAGCAGGGATTGCGCTTTGCTGCTCGTCGCGACGCTGTTGACGAAAGCACGGTCGATTTTGAGAATATCGATCGGGAGTTCCGCCAGATAGCTCAGCGAAGAGTAGCCGGTCCCGAAATCGTCCAGGGCGATTCGCACCCCTAGAACGCGCAGGCGCTGGAGCGTTTCGATCACGAAATTCTTGTCTTCCGCCAGCGTGCTCTCGGTCACCTCGAGCATGACCCGGTGCGGCGCGATGTCGGTCCGCCGCAACGCATCTTCGACGACGCCAACGAGATCGTGATCCGGATGAAACTGCTTGGCGGAGACGTTGACGCTGACGCCGACCGGCTGCGGCCACCGGGTCGCGGCTTCCATCGCCTGTTCGATGGCGAAAGCGCCCAGCGTCGTGATGAGCCCGTTCTGCTCCGCGATCGGAATGAACTCGGCCGGGCTGATCATGCCGCGCGTCGGATGCCTCCAGCGCATCAGCGCTTCGCACATCAAGATGGTCCGACCGCGCGGGCTGTAGATCGGCTGGTATTGAACCTCGAGTTCGTTGGCCGCGATAGCCTTGGCCAAATCCTGCTCGAGCGACATGCGTTTGTCGTAGGCTTCGCTGAGCTCGGGGGTATAGGATTGCCAGCGGTTCTTGCCATCCGCCTTGGCCTTGTAGAGCGCCAGATCGCAGTGTTTCAGCGAACGCTCGACGGATTCTCCGGTCCCGTTGGCCAGCCCGACGCTGACCGAGATGGACAGGGTGGCCTTGGCGACGCTGACCGGTTCGGCGAACGAGCCGACGATCGCCGTCGCCAGCGCGGCCACATCCTCGCCGGACCGGTCCGAGACGATCATGAACTCGTCGCCGCCGATGCGCGCGGCTTTGTCGCGGGGGCCGAGCACGGATGCGATGCGCTCGGCGATCACCGACAGCAGCGCATCTCCGACATCATGGCCCAGCGTGTCGTTGACCGTTTTGAAGTCGTCGACGTCGACCGACAGGAGATAGATCCGTCCTCCCGTGCGCAGCCGCTCCTCGACCTCGTCGATGAAGCCGCGGCGGTTGAGGAGCGCGGTCACGCTGTCCGTGGTGGCGAACAGCTGAAGCTCGCGCGTCTTCCGGAAATTCGAAACAAAAACGCCATGGATGACATTCGAGGACGAGATCGTCAGCACGACCGTCATCAACAGGGCGCCGGCGATGACCATGAACGCCGGGATCTGTGAAAGCATGAGCGCGCCGGCGAAAGGTATCGTCGCGCAGCTCACCTGGATGTTCGTAATGAAAGGCCGCGAACTGTTGCGCCCGGCGATCCCGGCGATGTAGCCGATGGTCTGCGCCACGGCCAGCGTGACGATGCGGTCATCGGCGTGAGCGGCGACCGTGTAGGCGCCAAAGCAGCTCATGGTGAACGCGGTCGCCCACGCCCCTCCATAAGCCAATCTCTCGAAGAGCGCAGTGGACCCGGCTGCGTGCGTGCGTCTGTAGTAGAGCTGGGCGCCGAACCGGAACGCGCCGATGCAGCCCATGGCGGCGCTCAGGACGGCGAAGCCGATGTCGCCTGTGATCGCGCCGCAGGCTGCGATCACCACAGTCGCGATCGTCATGCCCACAGGGATCGCCAGCGGCGTGCCGTAGAGCGCAGACACCATAACCCGCCGCAGTTCGGGATCGTCGAGGACAGCAGGGGTAGCTCGCGTTGCCATTTGTCACGAAATCCGCGCTCCGGTCATTCGCCGGCACGGCACGTTGGCACGACAATCGTCGATACTTCGTTGACGGCATGAAATCTCTTTGCGCCGAACAGGCATCGTTCAGGCCGTGTCGGCAAAGTGTCCGTTCGACAGCCCGATGGCTCCGATCAGCGTGAAGCCGGCCTGCCCGCGTCACGTCTCGACATGGTTGCGCTCGAACTCCCAGACCTGCTCGAAGCCCATCAGGCGCGAGAACGCGTCGAAGCGATAGAGTTCGCCCGTGTGACCGGCGCTCGATCCCGTCTCGCGCAGATGCGCGTAGGCTGCGCTCAGCGCCGCGCCCGCCGCGAGGAAGCCAGTCGCCGGGAAGATCGCCAGCTTGAAGCCGAGCGCCGCAAGCTCGGCCGCCGGCAGGACAGGCGTGCGCCCGCCATCGACCATGTTGGCGACCAGCGGCAGATCGAAGCTGCGGCCGATCTGCTCCATCTCGGCGACGCTCTCGGGCGATTCGACGAAGAGAAGGTCCGCGCCGGCCTTCGCGAAGGCCTCGGCCCGGCGCAGCGCCTCGTCGAGGCCGAGGCTGGTGCGGGCGTCGGTCCGGGCGATGATCAGGAAGTCGCGCGAGGTGCGCGCCTGGCTCGCGACCTTGATGCGGTTCACCGCCTCCGGCAGCGGCACGACGCGGCGGCCGGGCGTATGGCCGCATTTCTTAGGGAATTCCTGATCCTCGATCTGGATCGCGGCGGCCCCCGCCCCATCGTAGCCGCGCACGGTGTGGGC
>JAKFWE010000240.1 GCA_021732895.1 Allobosea sp.
GCGACTCGACTATCTGAGGCGGGAGCCCGTGCTGCCGCCGGGTTTCACGCTCGCCACCCTGCGCGAATCGGGCGACGCCTTCGCCCATGCCTGCGCCATCGCCCCGGAGAGCGGCGCGGCGACGCTGGTCTGGGTGCGGCGCTTCGACATCGTCGAATTCGCCGTGGTGCTGGAGCCCGACGCGCCGCTGCGCGAAGCGCGGCTGGCGCATTACCTCGCGATGAACGCGCTCGCCGACGCGCTCGCCGTGCATTGCCCGCCGGAGCGCCCGATTCTGTTCCGCTGGCCGGACGCCGTCGTCTACGACCACGGCCTGATCGGCGGCGGGCGGACGAACTGGCCAAAGGAATGCGGCGAGGACGCGGTTCCGGACTGGCTGGTGTTCGGCGCGATGGTGCGGGCGACGACGATGTCGCCCTTTGCGCAGGGTCAGACCGGCGTCGGCATGGCCGAAGAGGGCTTCGAGGAGGTCGATGCGGTCGATCTGATCGAGGCGTTCGCGCGCCACCTCATGCTCGGCGTGACGCGCTGGCAGAGCGACGGCGCCAGGGCCTGCGTGCGGCGCTGGCTCGACCGGCTCGACAAGGCGCCGGGCGTTCGCCACGGCGTCGAGCCGAATGGCGACCTCGTAGCGACGACGCAGGCCGGCACGGAGCGCCGCGGCCTGATCGAAGCGCTGGCGCGGGCCGACTGGCTCGATCGCGAGAGCGGCGGGCCGAAGCTGTGAGCGCGCTGAAGCTGCCGCGCGCCATCCGGCTCGACCCGTCCGACAGCTTCGTCTTCAGGCAGGCGGCGGAACCCGGCGAATGCGTCGTCACCGGCTCCTTCCTGTTCGACCCGGCCGCCCTCGACAGGCTCGACGCCAAGGGCCGGACGGCCTTTCGCTCGGGCTTTCTCGGCGTCGGCAGCTTCGGCTGGAGCACGCTGGCGGTGGTCCAGCCGGCGAGCGAGGCCGAGCGCGAGGCCGCCGTCGCGGCGCTGGCGCGCCATCTCGTCGAGAAGCTCGGCGCGCCCGACATGGCGGCGGCCCTGGCCGCCGCCGCGGAGGAGATCGCCTTCGCCGCCACGCTCTGCGACCATCCCGAGCAGACCCTGCTCGCCTTGCATCGCACGCTCGAACAGGGCGAAATCCGCGAACGCTTCCGCACGCTGACGCCCCGGCCGGCCCATGACGGCCAGGGCTTCCGCGCCTTCGAATTCCTCGCCGTCGAGGGCGAGGACGGCCCCGAGGAAGCGATCGACCTGCTCGCGCTCGGCGATTCGACCGGTCAACGAAGGACCAGCCCGCGATGACGCATTTCTGGGCCGCATCCGGGCATCTGCTGCTCGACCGGGAGCCGGGCGGCGGCCTCGTCGTCAGCGACGATTTTCTCAAGGCCTACCTCGCCCGCCCCGAGATCATGCCGCCGGAGGACGCCTGCGCGGCCGAGCGGGCGCTGCACGCAAAGCTGCTGCGCGCGCCGCGCAGCGACGTCGACGCCGGCGAGATCGCGGCGATGCTCGATGGCGACGCGCGCGAGAACTGGGGCTTCCTCGTCGCCTGGCGCGACCGGCTGCTGGCGGAGCCGACGCTGGAAGGCGCCTATGCGCGCATCATCCGCGAAGGGGCGGCCGGCGTGCCGCCGCTGTTCCTCGACCAGATCGTGCAGGTCATCCTGCGCTCCGCGCTGGACGACTCCGACGACCCCTACGTCGTGCGCGCGGCGGAATGCCTGTTCCGGCCCCAGCGCGTGACCTTCCACGAGAACACGATCCTGCTAGCCGACGCCGAGATCATCGAGGGCCACGAGGCGGACCGCCACGCCTCGCCCCTGCTGGCGATGCTCGGCGGGCCGGCGGCGACCTCGCTCGACATTCTGAAGCCCGCGAACGCCGATCGCTACTGGCAACGTTCCGACGGTTTCGACATGGTGCTCGATCTTGGCGGCAGCCCCTCCGGCCGGGCCGCCCTCGCCGAGGCGCTGAGGCTCTGGATCCGCCAGATGCATCGGCTCGACGCGCGCGTCGAGCCGGTCGAGACGCTCAAGGACGCCGACTGGCGCTGGTTCGTCGGGCTCGATGCGGAGGCGACCGCAATCGGCAACGGCCTGTGGAACGGCGAGAGGATCGATGAGGAGGCGCTCTCGCGGGTGCTGGCGCTGTTCCGGCTGAGCCTGCCGGCGGATGCGCCGGTGCTGGCGCCGGCGAGGGGCAAGCCGATCTACCTGATCCTGGCCATGTCGGGCGACAAGCTGCTGCGGATGAAGCCGCAGAACCTCGTCGCCGGCCTGCCGCTGGCGACGCGCGAACTGGCGAACTGAGGAGGCGGCGATGGCGCAGCAGCACATCCAGGTCGGCGTCGTGGTCGAGCGCCGCGCCGTGGACTCGCCCTGGATCGACCACGCCTGGTCGCCACTCGCCGTGCTGCCCGAGCCGCCGGACCTCGCCGACTGGACGAAACTGACCGACGCGGCGGACCGGCAGAGCTACTATCTCGGCGCGGCCGCGCTGACGCTGCATTCCGTCGACACCGCCCATTTCCGCGAAAATTTTCAGACCGGCGAGGCCAAGCTCTGGGTCGCGGTCCGTCCGACCGGCTGCGAGCCGCCGCTCGAACTCGTCGGCGTCACCGCCGATCCGTTCGAGGGCGAGGTCTATTCGGAAAACCCCGACGACATCGTCGAGGCGCTGGCGATGCCGGCCGCGACCGCCGCGCAGGTTCTCGCCTTCTTCGACGCCCACCATGTCGAACGCGCGTTCATCAAGCGCCAGCGCAGCGAGCATGATCCACGCAAGGGAGGCGCGGGGCGCCGCGGTCCCCCGGCCGCGCCGCGCGAGGACGAGCCGTGAGCGCCGCGAGCGGCGAGCCGGAAGGCGAAGGCTTCCTGACGCGCTGGGCGCGGCGCAAGCGCGCGGTCGCCGAGGCGGAGGCTGCGACCGCGCACCCGACGGCCCCGGCCGCGCCGGAGGCGCGAAAGCCCGGCTCCGTGACGGAACCCACGACAAAGGTCGGGACCGAGGCCGAAACCGAGATGATCGAGCCACCCTCGCTCGACGTCATCGACAAGGATTTCGACGTCGCGCACTGGCTCAGGCAGAACGTTCCCCAAAGCTGGAAGCTCGCGGCGCTGCGCCGGGCCTGGGAGAGCGACCCGGCCATCCGCGACTACCTCGATCCGGCCCGCGATTACGCACTCGACTGGAACACGCCGGGCGGCGCGCCGGGCTACGGGCCGCTTTCGGAATCGGACGACGTCGCGCAAATGATCCGCGACGTCTTCGGCGAAAAACCCGAGCCGGAGCCGGAGGACGCCGCCGCCGAGGCGCCGGAGCAGGATGGCGACAGCATGCCGCATCAACTTTCGTTGAACGAGGCCGCGCGGGATTCCGATGCTGCAACGCAACAATCAACGCCGGGAGCGCAGACCGGACCCTATCTCCGCCTGTCGGACCACGACGCCGAAGAGGCCGTTCAAGACGAAAATCCGCCCGAATCTGCATGGCGGGCCGTTGCTGCGGCGCAAAACCGGAGCGACCCGGCAGACCAGCCGGCGCGGAACCGCAAACGCGGAGGTGGAGCGACGCCAGTCTGAGCGCCAATTGGAACAGTTGTAATTTGCGGCGATAAGCGCTCATTATCTTTGCACTAAAAACGGGCATCGGCGGAAAACCGCCGGGATCGTGGGGAACGGCGTCGTCAATGCGGGATGCGGCACTCGAACGGGCGATCGGCTCAGCGGGCGGCGTGCGCGCGCTGGCTCGCGCCGTCGGCGTTTCGCAACCGGCCGTCTCGAGCTGGCGCAAGGTGCCGGCCGATCGCGTCCTGACCGTGGAGGCGCTGACCGGGGTCTCGCGCAGCGACCTGCGCCCCGATCTCTATCCGGAAGAGCGCGCTCAGCATGGGTCGATCCTTTTGAACAGCCTTCCCGAAGCGCCGATCGACGAGATCGACGAGGCGCGCGCGCAGGAATACGAGTTGATCGGGGCTTTGCTCTGGCGCGCGCCGACAGCCGAGACGCTGGCGGCCCTCGCCGGCCTCCAGGGCGACGCCTCGCCGCTCGGCATGGCGCATTTCGCGCTGGCCGAAGCCGCCGCCGAGGCGACCCCGGAGTCGCTGCGCGACGAGTTCTTCGCGCTGTTCATCGGCGTCGGGCGCGGCGAGCTCCTGCCCTACGGCTCCTATTACCAGACCGGGTTCCTGCACGAGCGCCCGCTCGCCGCCGTGCGCGAGGACATGGCGCGGCTCGGCGTCGAACGCGTGGAGCGGGTCGCAGAGCCTGAAGACCACGTCGCCATCCTGATGGACATGATGGCGCAGCTCATCCGCGGCCGGTTCGCGGCCGAAGGCCTCGACGACCGGAGCTTCTTCGCCCGCCACCTGCGGCCGTGGGGCGAGCGCTTCTTCGCCGATCTCGAAGTCGCGCGCTCGGCGCATTTCTACAAGGCGGTCGGCCGGGTCGGCAGCCTGTTCCTGTCCATCGAGACGGAAGCCGCGAGGCTGCCGTCATGAAGCCCACCAGCATGTCCGACGCGGAGGAGACGACGATGTCGCAAACCACCAAAGGAGCGGCCTTCGACCGCCGCAGCTTCTTCAAGGCGCTCGGCGCGGGGGCGACCGTCGCCGCGACGCCTGCTCTGGTGACGCCGGCGCAGGCCGTCGATCCCGGCAAGGAAGAGACCAAGGCGCGCTACCAGGAATCGGAGCACGTCAAGAACTTCTACCGCACCAACCGTTACTGAGGGACCTGGCGCCATGCTCATCAAGCGCAAGACCGCCGACGTTCAGCGCGGCAAGCTCCAGGCGGCGATCGCCGGCCTGTCCTCGGGCGTGATGGATCGCCGCGCCTTCCTGCGCCGCTCCGGCCTCGTCGCCGGCGGCGTGGCGGCCGCCGGCGCGCTGCAGATCGGCGCCGTCCGCAAGGCGCAGGCCGCCGGCCTCGGCCCCTCGACCGGGACCAAGATCGTCAAGAACATCTGCACCCACTGCTCGGTGGGCTGCACCGTGAAGGCGGAAGTCGCCAATGGCGTCTGGGTCGGCCAGGAGCCGACCTGGGAAAGCCCGATCAACCGCGGCACGCATTGCGCCAAGGGCGCGTCGGTGCGCGAGCTCGTCCATGGCGACCGCCGCATCAAATATCCGATGAAGCTGGTCGACGGGCAGTGGCAGCGCATCTCCTGGGATGTCGCGATCAACGAGATCGGCGACAAGATGACGGAGATCCGGACCAAGTCCGGGGCCGATTCGGTCTATCTCCTCGGCTCGGCGAAATTCTCCAACGAGGGCGCCTACCTGTTCCGCAAGTTCGCGGCCTTCTGGGGCACCAACAACGTCGATCACCAGGCGCGCATCTGCCATTCGACCACGGTGGCCGGCGTCGCCAACACATGGGGCTACGGCGCCATGACCAACTCCTACAACGACATCCGCAACTCGAAGACCGTGATCTTCATGGGCTCGAACGCGGCCGAGGCCCATCCGGTCTCGATGCAGCACATCATCGAGGGCAAGGAAGTCCAGCGCGCCAACGTCATCGTCTTCGACCCGCGCTTCACCCGCACGGCGGCGCACGCGACCGACTATGTCCGTTTCCGCTCCGGCACCGACATCGCGGTGATCTGGGGCATGATGTGGCACATCTTCAAGAACGGCTGGGAGGACAAGGCCTTCATCGCCGCGCGCGTGCACGGCATGGACGACGTCCGCAAGGAGGTCGAGAAATACGATCCCAAGACCGTCGAGGACATCACCGGCATCCCCGGCGAGCAGCTCGAGCGCGCCGCCAAGACCTTCGCCACGGTCAAGCCCGCCACCTTCATCTGGTGCATGGGCGTGACCCAGCACTCGGTCGGCACGGCCAACGTCCGCGCGATCTGCAACCTTTTGCTCGCCACCGGGAACGTCGGCTCGAACGGCACCGGCGCCAACATCTTCCGCGGGCACTGCAACGTCCAGGGCGCTACCGATTTCGGCCTCGATATCGCGAATCTGCCCTGCTACTACGGGCTGGTCGAGGGCGCCTGGCGCCATTGGGGCCGGGTCTGGGGCGTCGAATACGACTATTTCCAGTCGCGCTTCGACGAGGTTCCGGCCAAGGGCGGCCGCGCCGCGCGCACGCGCAAGCAGAACATGGAAACCTCGGGCCACACCTCGACGCGCTGGTTCGACGCCGCCAACCTGCCGGCCGAGCAGGTCGACCAGAAGGACAACCTCAAGGCCATGTTCGTCATGGGCCATGGCGGCAACACGATCCCGCGCATGCCCGACGCCGTGAAGGGCCTGGAGAAGCTCGAGCTTCTCGTGGTCTGCGATCCGCACCCGACCAATTTCGTCTCGCTCGGCGGGCGCAAGAACGGCACCTACCTGCTGCCGATCTGCACGCAGTTCGAAACCTCGGGCTCGCGCACCTGCTCCAACCGCTCGATCCAATGGGGCGACAAGGTCGTCGAGCCGATCTTCGAATCGGTCAGCGACTATGAGGTCATCTACAAGCTCTCGCAGAAGCTCGGCTTCGCGGAGCCGATGTTCAAGAATTACGAGATGGTCAAAGGCAAGTACGGCATGGAGCCGACGCCCGAGTCGATCCTGAAAGAGATCAACAAGGGCGGCTGGTCGACCGGCTATACCGGGCAGTCGCCCGAGCGGCTCAAGCTGCACATGGCCCATCAGGACAAGTTCGACTTCACCACTCTGCGCGGCGCGAAGGGCTCGCCGGTCGAGAACGACTTCTACGGCCTGCCCTGGCCGTGCTGGGGGACGCCCGAATACAAGCATCCCGGCACGCACATCCTCTACAACACCTCGCTCGAGGCCAAGAACGGCGGCGGAACATTCCGCCCACGCTTCGGCCTGACGCGCGAGCGGACACTGCCCGACGGCAGCAAGGTCAACGACACGATGCTGGCGGAGAACGGCTCCTTCTCGCTCAACTCCGGCATCCAGGACGGCTATCCCGAGTTCACCATGGCCGTGCTGAAGAAGCTCGGCTGGGACGGCGATCTGACGCCGGCGGAGCTCGAGACGATCACGCGCATCGGCGGCGCCAACGTCGACGGCGTGAGCTGGGCGATCGACCTGTCGGGCGGCATCCAGCGCGTCGCGCTCGAGCGCGGCTGCGTGCCCTACGGCAACGGCAAGGCCCGGGCCAACGCCTGGAACCTGCCGGACCCGGTGCCGGTGCATCGCGAGCCGATCTACTCGCCGCGCGTCGATCTCGTCGCCAAATGGCCGGCCCGGCCCGACGAGCGCACCCTGCGCATTCCCAACCTCCATACGTCGATCCAGAAGGCGGCCGTCGAGAAGGGCATCGCCAAGTCCTTCCCGATCGTGCTGACCTCCGGTCGCCTCGTCGAATACGAGGGCGGCGGCGAGGAGACGCGCTCGAACCGCTGGCTGGCCGAGCTGCAGCAGGACATGTTCGTCGAGATCAATCCGGCCGACGCCCAGTCCCGCGGCATCCGCGACGGGGCCTTCGTCTGGGTCAGCGGTCCGGAGAACAATTCGAAAGCCCGCGTCAAGGCGCTGGTGACCGAGCGTGTCGGCAAGGGCGTGGCGTTCATGCCCTTCCATTTCGGCGGCGTCTTCCAGGGCGCCGACCAGCGCGGCAACTACCCTGCCGGCACCGACCCGATCGTGCTCGGCGAATCCGTCAACACGATCACGACCTACGGCTACGACCCGGTGACCGCGATGCATGAAGGCAAGGTCACGCTTTGCCAGATCGCCGCGGCGTGAAGAGGAACTGAACCATGGCCCGAGTGAAATTCCTCTGCGACGCCGACCGTTGCATCGAATGCAACGCCTGCGTCACCGCCTGCAAGAACGAGAACGAGGTGCCCTGGGGCATCAACCGGCGTCGCGTCGTCACGATCAACGACGGCAAGCCCGGCGAACGCTCGATCTCGATGGCCTGCATGCACTGCACGGACGCGCCCTGCGCCGCCGTCTGCCCGGTCGATTGCTTCTACACCACGGCGGACGCCGTGGTGCTGCACAGCAAGGATCTGTGCATCGGCTGCGGCTATTGCTTCTACGCCTGCCCCTTCGGCGCGCCGCAATATCCCAAGGTCGGGAACTTCGGTTCGCGCGGCAAGATGGACAAGTGCACCTACTGCGCCGGCGGACCCGAAGCCGACCTCTCGCCGGTCGAGTTCCAGAAATACGGCTCGAACCGGCTGGCGGAGGGCAAGCTGCCGCTCTGCGCCGAGATGTGCTCGACCAAGGCGCTGCTCGCCGGCGACGGCGAGATCATCGCCCAGATCTACAAGGAGCGGGTGGTGAAGCGCGGCTACGGCTCGGGCGCCTGGGGCTGGCAGACGGCCTACAAGGAAACGATCGCCATCTGAGACCCGGACAGGGGCTCGCCGCCGGTCACGCGACCGGCCGCGGGCCTCGCCGCTCTCGATTCCCTGTCGCGAAAGGATATTCGCAATGCGTCTAGGCGCTCATTTCCGTTTCCTGATCGTCGGCCTCGCGCTGGCGCTGACCGTCGCGATCGCGCAGCCGGCCGCGGCCCAGCAGATCAACCCTACCGCCAACGCGGTCAAGGAGCAGCAACTGCTCGACGCCCTGCGCGGCAACCCGTCGGGCGAGGTCCAGGGCCGCATCTCCATCCCCGACGGCACGGCCGCGACGCTGATCCGTCCGGCCGGACGCGAGTGGCGCGAGTTCCATCAGGGCACCATGCTGCGCGTCGGCGCCATCGCCGTCCTCGGCATGCTGGCCCTGCTGGCGGCGTTCTATCTGGTGCGCGGCCGCGTGAAGGTCGAAGCGGGACTGTCGGGGCGCACGATGACGCGTTTCAACGGCTTCGAGCGTTTCATGCACTGGATGACGGCGACCTGCTTCATCGTTCTCGCTTTGTCGGGCCTGAACGTCACCTTCGGCAAGGCCGTGCTGCTCCCACTGCTCGGGCCGCAGGCCTTCACCAACGTCTCGCTCGCGGCGAAATGGGCGCACAACTATCTCGCCTGGCCGTTCATGCTCGGAATCGCAATGATGTTCCTGGTCTGGATCAAGGACAACATTCCGACCGGAACCGACCTGAAATGGCTGGCCGCCGGCGGCGGGCTGGTCGGCAAGGGCCACCCGCCCGCCAGGCGCTTCAACGCCGGCCAGAAAGTGATCTTCTGGTCGGTCGTGCTCGGCGGCGCGGCGCTGTCGGTCTCGGGCGTCTATCTGCTCTTCCCGGCCTTCGCCGGCGGCGTGCTGAACCTGCAGTTCTGGAACGTCATCCACGGCGTCGTCTCGATGCTGATGGTCGCGGTCATTCTGGCGCACATCTACATCGGCTCGATCGGCATGGAGGGCGCCTTCGACGCGATGGGGTCCGGCGAGGTCGATCTGAACTGGGCCAAGGAGCATCATTCGCTTTGGGTCGCCGACCAGATGAAGAAGGGCCAGGCCGGCGCGCCGGCGATGCAGCCGGCGGAGTGAGGCTTGAAACGCTCGCGCCGGCTTGACCCGCCGGACGGTTCTGACGGATGACGACCGGGCGCTGCTGCGCCCGGTTTTGTTTTGGAGACGAGTGCGACGATGCGCGTGATTGGCCTTGCCGGTTGGAGCGGCGCCGGCAAGACGACGCTGCTGACGCGGCTGATCCCCGAACTGGCGCGGCGCGGCGCGAGCGTCTCGACGCTGAAGCACGCCCACCACGCGTTCGACGTCGATACGCCGGGCAAGGATTCCTGGGAGCATCGTCAGGCGGGCGCGCGAGAGGTGCTGATCTCGTCGGAACGGCGCTTCGCGCTGATGCACGAACTGCGCGACGCGCCTGAACCAGTCCTGCGCGAGCTTCTGGCGCGCCTGTCGCCCGTCGATCTCGTCATCGTCGAAGGCTTCAAGCGCGAGCCGCACGCCAAGATCGAGATACACCGCGCCGCCAATGGCAAGGCTCCGCTGCATCCGGGCGACGCCAGCATCATCGCCATCGCCAGCGACGACGTCTTCCCCGAGGCGGGCCGGCCAGTGCTGCATCTCGACGACATCGCCGGCATCGCCACCATCGCGCTGGCCGGGGCCGAGCCGCTGGCCGCCGTCGAGGCGCGGCTGCGCGGGGAGAGGTGAGCAGGTCATGGCGCAACTCAGCGACGACGCCTTCGCCTTCGGCGGCCCGCTGATGAGCGTCGAGGAGGCTTGCGCGGCTGTCGCCGCGCGCGTCGAGGCTGTGAGCGGCGTCGAACGGGTGGCGCTGGCCGACGCCGACGGGCGGGCGCTGGCCGCCGACGTCGTCGCGGGGCTCGACCTGCCGCCTTTCGCAAACTCCGCCGTTGACGGCTACGCCGTGCGCTTCGCCGATCTGGCTGCGTCGGGCGAGACCGTGCTCCCCGTGGCCGGGCGCGTCGCGGCCGGCGCCGACGCCGCAAGCCTGGCTACGGCCGGCGTCGCCATTCGGGTCTTCACCGGCGCGCCGATGCCGCCGGCCGCCGACACCGTCTTCATGCAGGAGGATGTCGGGCTCGAAGCCGGCTGCGTGCGGCTGCCGGCAGGGCTGAAGCCCGGCGCGAATGCGCGCCCGGCCGGAGAGGACATCGCGGCGGGGGAGATCGCCCTTGCGGCCGGCCGGCGTCTGCTGCCGCAGGATCTCGCATTGCTCGCGGCGCTGGGACAGACGGAGGTCGCGGTGCGCCGCCGGCCGCGCGTGGCGATCTTCTCGACCGGCGACGAACTGGCGGAGCCCGGCGCGCCCCTGCCGCCAGCCGCGATCTACGACGCCAACCGGATGGCGTTGCGCCTGCTCGTCGCGCGCTCGGGCGCAGAGGTGGTCGATCTCGGCATCCTGCGCGACGAGCCCGACAGCCTGACGGCCCGGTTGCGCGAGGCGGCCGGCGAATGCGACCTGATCCTGACCTCGGGCGGCGTTTCGACGGGCGAGGAAGACCATGTCAAGGCGGCGGTCGAGCGGGCCGGCTCGCTGGTGTTCTGGCGGGTCGGGATCAAGCCGGGCCGCCCGGTGGCGATGGGGGTCGTCGCAGGCGCGCCCTTCATCGGGCTGCCGGGAAACCCGGTCGCCGTGTTCGTGACCTTCGCCTTCATCGCCCGCCCGCTGATCGCACGACTGGCCGGAGCGACCTGGACCCCGCCGCGACCGACGCCGGTGCGGCTCGGGTTCTCCTACCGCAAGAAATCCGGGCGGCGCGAATATGTCCGCGTCTCGCTGACAACGGGGCAGGATGGCGTCCCGCTCGCGCACAAGAACGGACAGGACGGCGCCGGTGTGCTGACCTCGCTGACCCGCACCGACGGGCTCGTGGCGCTGCCCGACGACTGGACGACGATCGCGGAAGGCGCGATCGCGCCGTTCCACAGCCATGAGAGCCTGATCGGCTGATCGTCGGTCAATCGCGCCGGAACACGACGCTGGCGAGCCAGCCGAAGAACAGCGCCAGCGCGACGGTCGCGAGCCCGTAGAGCAGTGGGCTGTCATGCGCGCCGCTGGCGAGCCGCTGCTCGATGCCCGTCTTCACGACCTCGAAGCTGGTCGATTCCCGCGCCAGGGCGACCCCGCCGGCATAAAGCGCGATCTCCACTTCGTAGGGGCCGGTCGGCGCCGTGGCCGGAACCTCGATCGGGGCGCTGAACAGCGTCGGCGAAAGGAAGGTGACGCCACGCTCCTCCTCGGCGTAGAGGCCTTTTTCGGACAGGTTGCGGATGAGCCCATTGTGGAAGCGTGTCGTCGAGGCGTCGAGATCGAGCCCGGAATTCTCGAGGCGCTGCGCGTTGGCGAGGCCGATGCGCTCGCGCCGCGCCGCTTCCGCGCCCAGGATCTCGTCGAGCGGCCGGTTGCTCGAGACGGTCAGGTAGACCGGGTTGTCGGGAAAGCGGCGTTGCGTCCGGTTGATCCAGATCGGCCCGAGGCGCTCCTTTTCGCGCACGATCAGCATGCGCGGCGGCCCGCGGACGGTGATGACGAGATCGTAGGGATCGGCGCGCGCCACGGTGCGCCCGTCGCGCTCGACCACGCCGAACACCGTGATCTGGTCGCCGGTGTAGTTCGAACTGATCTGGATCTGGTGGCTCGACACCGAGACGATCAGCGTCTCCGCTTCGGCCGGAAGGGCGAAGAGGGCCGCGCAAGTGAAGAACAGCCGGACGACGCGGCTCATCGGGCGCTCTCCGGCAGCACGACGGAGAACGGCTCGGTCGGCGCGATGAAGAGTTCGATGGCGAAACGCAGGCCGACGGCGAGGATCAGGAGGGCCAGCAGCAGGCGGAAGGCGCCGACATCCAGATTGCGCGCGGCGCGCCCGCCGAACTGAGCGCCGACGACGCCGCCGACCAGCAACAGGACTGCGAGGACGAGATCGACCGACTGGTTGGTCACGGCGTGCAGCACCGTCGCCCCGGTCATGGTGACGAGGATCTGAAACAGCGACGTGCCGACCACCACGGCCGGCGGAATCCGGAAGAAGTAGATCAGCGCCGGCACGAGAATGAAGCCGCCGCCGACGCCGAGCACGGCTCCGATGAAACCGATCGTCACCGCCAGCGCGACGATCGGGATGATGCTGGCGTAGAGTTGCGACTGGTGGAAACGCATCCGCCAGGGCAGGCCCATCCACCACGGATGCGTGCCGGCGATCCGGCGCAGCCTGACGGCCCTCCCGGCCCTGACGCGCAGCGCGGAGCGCAAGGCGTCGTAGAGCATCAGCCCGCCGATCGTGGTGAAAAGCGTGACGTAGGACAGGGTGATCACCAGCTCGAGCTGGCCGAGCCGGCGCATCGAATTGAAGAACAGTACGCCGAAGATAGTGCCGAGAATGCCGCCTGCGACAAGCACGCCGCCGAGTTTCAGATCGAGCGTGCGACGGCGCCAATAGGTCAGCACGCCGGTCATCGAGGAGCCGGCGACCTGCGCCGCGACGGTTGCGACGGCGACAGCCGGCGGGATGTCGAGGAAGATCAGCAGCGGTGTCAGCAGAAAACCGCCGCCGACGCCGAAAAGCCCGGAAATGAAACCGACGGCGCCGCTGAGGCCCAACACCAGCAGGACGCTGATCGGGAGTTCCGCGATTGGAAGATAGATCTGCACCCTCGACCCTCAATAGCCGCCGGGGACCGTGCGGCCTGAAGCCGAACGATCCGCTCCGCCGGCCGCGTCCACCGTCCCGACATCAGGGCAAGATCGATCCCCCCAGACCGTGTCGCACCTTCCCGTGGCGTTCTCCAGAAAGTTCTCCACGGCAAAGCGTCCAAATGGTGACGCATGGTCATGAAATCGCGACCAATCGGCTCGGCTTCCGCGCCTTCAGCTCCGGGCCGGCTTGGCCGGCTTGCGCGCCGAAGCCGTCGGCGCATCGTCCCAGCCCTTGGCGGGCGGCGTCACCTCGTTGGCTTCGGGCGGCCCGACCTTGGCCTTCCAGCCGGCTGCGACGACCTTGGCCGCCGCCAGATCCTCGACGCTCATGCGGGTGGCGACCTCGTCGCGCTTGCGCCCGGCGTCCTGGTCGCCCTGGGCGGCGGCGACCGCGAACCAGAGATAGGACTGCGCGAGATCCGCAGGGGCGCCGAGCCCTCGACCAAGCAGGATGGCGAGATTGTACTGGCTGTCGCGCACGCCGTGCTCCGCTGCGCGCCGGAACCATTCCGTCGCGGTGGCGTAGTCCGGCTTCCCGGAGACGCCCTCGGCATGCAGGACGGCGAGGTTGTGCATCGCCTTGACGTTGCCGCGCTCGGCGGCGCGGGCATACCAGACGCTGGCGAGCGCGATGTCGCGCGCCGTGCCGACGCCCTTCTCGAACATGTTGCCGACGCGGAACTGCGCCGGCGCCAACCCCGCCACGGCGGCGCGCTCGAACAGGCGCTGCGCGAGCCTTGGGTCGCGGGCGACGCCGGCGCCATCGGCGGCGCGGCTGGCGAGTTCGTAAACCGCCCGGGCGTCACCGGCCAGGGCGGCCTTGCGCAGGCCGGGCTCGCCCAGCGTCGCGGGAATTTCGCCGAGCCCGGTGACAGGCTGAACCCGCTCCGGCGCAGCGATCGGCGGCAGCGGGGCGG